>JALOMS010000047.1 GCA_025455345.1 Thermoflexibacter sp.
TTCTTCGGTAATATATAACTGTTTGTATATTTCGGCTATGTCTGCTTTAGAGTTTAGGGGTTCGGCTAAAGCCAAAGCGTCTTTGAATAGGCTGATAGCCTTGTCATGTCTGCTCTTTTCGCGATAGACAATACCTGTAAGTTGTAGCGCAAAAGCGGCATCGAATCGGTTATCTACACTAATCAAAAATTTATAGGCATTGCTTAGGAAAGGCAAGGACTCCAAATATTTTTTTTGGTCTATGTGTATCTGTCCTTTATTCATCAAAGCAAATCCCTTATCTTCTACATTTTCAAACTTTTGGGCAAGCGCATAAGACCTATCTGTATAAAATAGTGCGCTGTCATATTGTTCTTTACTTCGATAAAAATCACCCAAATTAAGGTATATTTGGGTAAGCTCTTTATATGCTTTATTTTTCTCTGCTAATTTTAAGGATTTGAATCTGTATTCTAAGACCTTTTTTCCGTAGGTAGTATCATTTCCGCTAAGAAAAAAGTTAAAAGAAGCTACTTGGTCTAATAGCTTGATAGACAAGGTATCATAATTGTTTTCTTCTGAAATATTTAGCCCTTTGATAGCATATTCTAAGCCCTTTGAGTATTCGCCAAATACATGATAAACGGCGGCTAAGTTATGATAGGCATTGGCTTCTTGGTATTTATCTTCTATTTTTTGTGAAAGCTCAGTAGCTTGTTTGGCATATTTGAAAGACTCTTGGGGAAGGCTCTTGCTTAGAGTAGATGCTAATTTGTTCAGAATCAATATTTTTACTCTGTTATTATCTGTACGTCGCAGGGCATTTACCAAGCTATCAGCTACTACGGTTTGCCCTTGAATAGGAAAGGCAAGCAAACAAAGTAAAAGGACAACAATACTATGTACAAGTTTAGCTAACAAAGAGATGATAAAGTTTATAGCCTAATAATATGATTTTATTGCATAAAATAAAGTAATAAGCAAAACTTTTGCAAATATTTCCATGCTAAATAGGTTTTTCTAAGATAAACTCGAAGCGCATCATGATTCCGTTGCGTTGTATATTCATCACTATTTTTTTCCCCGCTTTGCTTTGAAACAAGCTAATGATGTCATTAAGAGAATATTGGAAAGCAAGTTTATTGTTGATGTAGAGAAGTTGGTCTCCTTTTTTGAGTCCAGCTCTTTCGGCAGGAGAGTCTTCTTCTATGTCTGAGATGACGTACAAAGGTAATCCCGGAACAGGGGTAGAGATTTCGATACCGCTCATGTTATAAACAAATGGCTTTCTAAAAAAAGAGTTTGGGCGCATGATGAGCCTTTGGTTTAAGTAATCGAAGGTCAAATGAAACCTTTTCAAAATTTCTGCTCCTACATTGCCATTGCGCGGGGTGATGCTTGAGATATGGCGCAAGGAAGAAGAGTCTGGAAAAGAAGTGAGAATATTGTCCAATTGATAGCCACCAATATTTAAGTAATTAACTCTTCCTATTTTCCCACGAATGTCCCCATTCAATCCCCTTCCTAAGTAAGCATTGCGTACTTTTTCTGGAAGTTGGAGGGATTCTTTGGAAAATATATCTAAAGACAGCGCATGACTTGCGCCCGTATCTATGATGAGTTTTACATCAGTTACAGCACCATTCCCAGACACTACTTTCGCCATCATGTAGGGCTTTCCTTCTTCTACTATCATAGGGATAACGTTGTCTTTTTTCCGAATCTTAAACCTTTGGTGCGTTCTGAGTATGAGTTCTTTGCGCTCATAATTGATATCAACTACAAAGTTTTTGAATACATCATATCCTAAAATCCCATGAATCCTCATTCCTAACTTGGAAGAAAAATAGAAAACGTCTTGCTGAAGGATAAGAATATCTTGATTAATCCCAAAAACTCCTGTTAGGTCTATGCGATTGCCAAAAGAATGAATTGCCTCTACGTCTTCTCCCTCTCCTAATCCTTTAATTTTGATTTTACGAGCGTATTTAAGATTGAGGGAGTCTCCTGTTTTTAAACCAATAAGTAAAGCAGTTTTTACTCCAGTATCCAATATAAAATTCATAGTATCAGACTTATTCAGCCTTAAGTGTATAATCATTAGGTTATTCACTAACTTGAAGGGAATAATGGAAAAAGAGCGGTTGTCTATGAAATACAGTGAATTATCATAAGGATTGAGAGGTAGCTTTTCTGTTGGCTTGCACGCCAATAACCCACCTATCAAAGCAATAAACAGCAAGATAAGATTCTTTTTGAGTAGAATATGTTTCAAAAAACTCATGTAAATATGTACTCCAATAATTAATATAGATTTTAGTTTGCAAAATATGTTGTCAATTTTTGGAAATTTCAAATTTGTAAAATTGATGATGTTTTTTTGATTAGGTAGTTAAGCAAAAGATTTCCAATGTTATTTTTGCTCATCTAAGTACATGAACAAACTAAAATCGACAATGTAGCATACTCTTCAAGATGTACAAGTATTTGATAATGATCTAAAAACGCTAAAGTGTATTTTACATTAAAAATGCACACCTACTTACCTAACCAAGACCTTATTTTTTTAAGAAAATGTAAAAATAAATAGCCACCGATGCTCCTGTAATCAGTATTCCGATGACAAATCCAATAAACCACATCTGAGAGCTTTTAGCCTTTGCCTGCCTTTGCAGTTCTATTAGCTTTTTCTCATTTTCTTTTTTTAGCTTATCTGTATGTTGTACAATAATCTGCTCGACAGGCATACTCGCCATCTGTTCTTCTAATTGGCTGATATGCAATGTTTTCTCTTGAATTATTTTTTCCTTCTCTCCTATCTCTGTTTCCAGTTTATTAATAACCTTTTGACTTTCGTCCGAAACCTGCCTAAGTTGGGATAAGAAAGCATTGGTCGCTTGATTATCTACTTGGATAGGATTGACTAAGGTCGGGGGAGCTGGAGAGGACGCACTCATCTTAGCCAAAGTTGGGGCGGGCAATATCTCTGCTTGTTTGCGAGCAGAGAGACTTTTTACAAACAAAAAAACAAGTAAAATAAGAAATAATACTCCCACAAATACATAACCTGCCAAAACTCGATTTTCTTGCAAAAGGTTAAAAATTTCTTCGATATTCATTTTTTAATTTTATGTTTAAAATATAGAATCTCTTTCAATCTTAAAATTAATAAATTTTTAATTTAAATAAACAAATCTCAAAAATAAATAGGGCAAATCTATAAGTTTCGTATGCTTTAGGTGATATTTGTTTCACATAACTGTCTAATAGTTAGAATAATTAGCCATTGTTACCTCATGACTACTTGCATGATGACTATTTAATACTTTTGGTCCTATTTTATTAATTGGAGAAATATATACATCACAATCTATCCCTATGATTTTAAGTTCTTTACGCATAGCAGAAGCAATATCCCCCGCTAAAGACAAAGAGGTACTCAATGCAAAAATAGAAGGACCCGACCCTGATATACTACACCCCAAAGCTCCATTGGCTAAGGCGGCTTGTTTGACTTTGTCAAAATTAGGAATAAGTAAAGACCTCACAGGCTCTATAATTACGTCTTGCAAAGAACGTTTTATCAGTTCGTAATCTCCTTGTATGAGTCCTGCGATTAGCCCGCCAATATTTCCCCATTGTTGAATCGCATCTTTTAGGAGGATTGATTTTTTGAGAATACTACGCGCATCTTCGGTACGAATCTCTATTTGAGGATGAATCACTGTGGCTACTAAATCTTTGGGAAAGGGAATACTTACCACATCTAAAGGAGCATAACTGCGAATCAAGACAAATCCACCCAAAAGAGCAGGAGCCACATTATCAGCATGCCCCGCTCCGCAGGCGATGCGTTCGCCCTCCATAGCAAAAGGTAATAACTGCGTTCTGCTCAGGGGTGCGCCCATTAGTTCATTGACTGCAAATAAACTTGCTACTGCGCTTGCCGCACTTGAACCTAATCCACTGCCTAAAGGCATTTTTTTATGTAGCTGTATATCAATACCTTGCGAGCTACCTATGTGATTTAGATATTGTTTTACTACTACCCCTGCTGTATTTTTTTGAGCATTAAGAGGGAGCTTCCCCCCGTCTCCTATAATCTTACTAATCGTAACTTCTCCTGTATCATTGGTTTGCAACAAAACCTCATCTCCGGGTTCGTTCAAAGCAAAACCCAATACATCAAATCCACAAGCAACATTGGCAACTGTAGCAGGTGCAAAAACTCTAATTTGTTTATTCATTATTTTTTAAGATTAAAATATGGGTTTTTAGCCTTACAATAGCTAATAACTTTACCCCAATAATTTACAAGAAGCAAATATCGATATTTTTTTTTAGATATTGTTATAAAACAAAAAGATGAATGGTTTTGGCATATCTTATAGTCTTAGTAGCCCAACACGAGATGGTAGTTGTACTTTTCTATTCAAAAATTTTTTCTTATAAAAATGAAACCTTAATTGGATTTTTTCAGTTTTATTCATTAAACCTTCACCTTTTTCGCAACCTTAACTGCCAATAAACCATGATGTTAGCCATTTTAAAAACTGTGATTATTTTAGGACTTGCTTTTGGATTTTTTCATATAATAATGAAAAAGTTGCATAAAAAAATAGGCATACTATCCAAAAAAAGTGAGATTTTAGACCATAATAGTATAGAGGGTAATTGGTCTTTAGATGACCTTCCTTTACCAGAATTACCTGCGGGAGTTTATGTATTGCCCAAGGGTATGCCTGACCCGTCTATCAAAAGAAAAAAAGAATCTCTATTAGATTTTTAAAAAATAATTTTCAGCACTACTCTAAGCCCCGATTTGTTGGGGCTTTTTTTATTTTTATTATCTTTGTGTATGGAAAAGAAAAAGGTTTTGATAATTACTTATTACTGGTATCCAAGTGGCGGAATCGGCGTGTTGCGATGCTTAAAAATAGCAAAATATTTACGCCAATTCGGTTGGGAACCAGTCATTTATACCGCCGAAAATCCTCACTACCCAAGCATAGATGAGAGTAATGCTAAAGATATACCTCCTAATATTACAGTCATCAAACAACCTATTTTTGAGCCATATCACCTGTACAAAAAATTTACAGGGAAGCACCCCGATACAAATGTAAATCATGCCTTAGTAGCCTCTGAAAAAAAGGAAAGCTGGCAACACAAACTATCTGTTTGGATTCGTAGCAATTTTTTTATTCCTGACGCTCGCGCTTTTTGGATTAAGCCTTCGGTCAGGTTTTTAGTCAATTATCTAAAAAACAACCCTGTAGATGCTATTTTCTCAGATGGACCTCCTCACTCTAATACGCGTATTGCTTGCTTAGTAAAGCAGAAAACAGGTATTCCTTGGTTATGCGACTTCCAAGACCCTTGGACTCAAATGGACTTGTACGAACGTCTTAATGTGTCCTCTTGGGCATGGCAAAAGCATAAAAAAATGGAGAAAGAGGCTTTTCATACCGCAGATGCAATCACCATAGTCAGCCAGACATGGAAAAAAGATTTAGAAAGCATTGGAGCAAAAAATGTAAGTGTATTGCCTTGGGGATATGACCAAGATGATTTCAAACACGCAAATTTTGCCCCTGATTGGAAGCTAACTTTAACACATACAGGCTTATTAGGAGAAGACCGTAATCCCGAGAACTTATTTATTGCAATCAAAGAACTTAGCGAAGAAATAGAGGATTTCAAACAACTATTTAAGCTCCAATTAGTTGGAGAAGTGGATATTAGCATCAAACAGAGCGTAGAAAAACACAAAATTACTTCCCTTGTTACTTATATTCCCCAAGTGCCAAGAAGAGAAGCCCTCCAATACATCATCAATACACAAGTCTTGCTATTGCTATTGAATGATGCTGGAAATATCATGGGTCGTATTCCGGGTAAATTTTTTGAGTATCTGGCGGCAAAACGCCCTATCATTTGTTTGGGAATCGAAGGAAGTGATGTCGATAAAATCATACGACAAACAAAATCTGGAATTTCTATTCATTATACTGATAAGCAAGAAATTAAAAGACAATTACTAATGTTTTATCAAAAATATAAAGAGACAGGTGTCATCG
Source organism: Thermoflexibacter sp. (assembly GCA_025455345.1). Taxonomy (GTDB): domain Bacteria; phylum Bacteroidota; class Bacteroidia; order Cytophagales; family Thermoflexibacteraceae; genus Thermoflexibacter. Next base: position 6,060 of record JALOMS010000047.1, read on the forward strand.
AAAGTCAAACCGAAAATACTGAAGAATTTACAAATAAAAATTTGACTAAAAAAGTAGCTATGCTTTTAGATAAAATTACTCAAAAGATGTAAGATTCTCGTTCTCAAATTTGATTTAGAAAAAGATTGGGAAAATTTTAAAATAGAACCTTTTTGGTTATTTAACAAAATTATTTCGTCTCCTATGCCCTCTAATCCATAAACCTCGTCAATCCCAGCAACTCCTCAAAATTAAACACGATTTTCTGCTTGTGGTATTTACTTTCCCATTTTTAAGTGCTAATTTTGCGCCCTAAATTTTCTTTCCATGAACATAGAAATAAACATCGCCAATCTCATAGCGCAAGGCGTTAAACATATTTATAACCAAGACATTACACCAGCCGAACTCACCGTTCAGCCTACAAAAAAGGAGTTTGAAGGGGACTTTACTTTGGTAACTTTTGCCCTGACCAAACTTTTACGCAAAAAGCCCGAAGAAAGAAATCGGCGAGGCTTTAGGCGAATATGCTAAAAGCAACAGCGAAATCATTGAAAACTACAATGTTATCAAAGGTTTTTTGAACTTGAAACTCTCTCAAAACTTTTGGTTACACACTTTGGCGACTATCTTTGAAAACAAGGATTTTGGTAAAACGCTACCTCATGGAAAGAAAGTCATGGTCGAGTATTCCTCGCCCAATACCAATAAGCCACTGCACTTGGGGCATTTGCGAAACAACTTCTTGGGCTATTCCGTTGCCGAGATTCTCAAAGCGGACGGCTACGAAGTGATGAAAACTAACTTGGTGAATGACAGGGGCATACATATCTGTAAGTCTATGCTTGCTTACCAAAAGTTTGGCAAGGGCGAAACTCCCGAAAGCGCGGGTATCAAAGGCGACCACTTGGTTGGGAATTATTATGTGGTATTTGACAAGGCAAATAAGCGACAAATAGAGGAGTTAGTTGCCCAATATCAGGCAGAAACGCCCAATGAAGACATAGAAAAACTAAAAGAAAAAGCAGGAAAAAATACGCCTTTGATTTTGGAAGCACAAGCCATGCTCAAAAAGTGGGAAGAGGGCGACAAAGAAACGGTCGATTTGTGGAAAAAGATGAACGGCTGGGTCTATGTGGGTTTTGATGAAACCTACAAAACAATGGGAGTGAATTTCGACAAAATCTACTATGAATCAAACACTTATCTCTTGGGCAAGGACTTGGTAGAGGAAGGCTTGGCAAAAGGTATTTTCTTCCGAAAAGAAAATGGCTCGGTGTGGATAGACCTCAAAGAAGACGGATTAGACGAAAAATTAGTCTTGCGCGCAGACGGAACTTCCGTTTACATCACCCAAGATTTAGGCACTGCTGATTACAAGTATGCCGACTTCCCCATGGAGAAATCTATCTATATAGTTGGGAATGAGCAAGATTATCACTTTAAAGTGCTTTTCACTATCCTTAAAAAATTTGGAAGGAACTATGCCAATGGAATGTATCACCTCTCTTACGGCATGGTAGAGTTGCCTTCGGGAAAGATGAAATCAAGAGAAGGAACGGTGGTGGACGCTGACGATTTGATAGCAGAAATGATGAGCATTGCTGAAACACGCACCAAAGAGTTAGGAAAAATTGATGACTTTTCAGAAGAAGAGGCGAAAAAACTATACCGAATGTTGGCTTTGGGCGCACTAAAATACTATTTATTGAGAGTCGACCCCAAGAAAACCATGCTTTTTAATCCCGAAGATTCTATTGATTTTCAGGGAGATACAGGCGTTTATATCCAATTTAACCACGCCAGAATTGCCTCTCTCATCAGACGTGCAGATTTATTAAACAACAATTATCAAAAGGAAAACTATTTGGGAAAAGCAAAATTACAAGATATTGAAATAGAGCTTATTAAATTACTTACAAGTTTCCCTCAAAAGATAAAAGAATCAGCACAAGAATATGCACCTTCTGTAGTTGCAGATTTTGCTTACAATGTTGCCAAAACTTACAGTAAGTTTTATAACGAACTTTCCGTATTTAACGAACCAGATTTGCCCACTAAAAGTATGCGTTTGGCTCTGTCCTCTGCTACCGCAAGAGCTATCAAAAGTGCCATGAGTTTGATAGGTGTGGAAGTTCCAGAGAGAATGTGAGATGGTGTTTTATCCCATGATAGGAGTGTGCTAAAAATAAATAATCGGTCAAAATTACTATATACTATCAGAGTATTAGATAATTTTAACCGATTCAGGTATCTGATTTTCAGATAAATAAAACAATAATTATTGCCCAGATTTTCTCATACGCAGGGTAGTGCTTCCGCCTATCCAACAACCCACATTAAGCACTTCTCCTTCTTTTCTACCCAAAGTAAAACCATCAGTAACCGTAGGGAATTGACTTTTAGCTGTTGCCATTTTGCTACCATTTCCTGCTTTTGCATACATATCATAAGCGATAAGGAATATTGCACGCGACTGAACAGCATCACCACTGCTACATTGCTTATAGCTATTCATGTACAAATCTCCTATTAATTCGTAAGCATCTGCTGCCTTAGAAGCATCTGTAGATGCCGCTTTCAAAGCCATGCTACGTGCTTCGCCAAGTTTACCTTGCTTGCTAAACAACTTTGCTAATTTCAAAATATCTTCAGCTTTTAATCTTGGGTCATTTTCTAATTCTATGGCTTCGTTCATGTATTTTACATAACCTTCTTCATCACCATTTGCTAATGCACGGTCAGCCAAAATGCCAGCTATACTTGCTGTTCTTTCACCACTTGTATAAAGAATTTCCACAGTTTTAGTAAAAATATCTCCTTTGATACATTTAGCTTTTTCTTCTTCATTTTTGATTTTGACAATAAAAGCTAAAATTTTCTTTGCCAAATCTATATCTTTTGGATTAGCTTGTAGTTTTGGATACATTTTGTTAGAAATGAAATCACAACCTACGGAAACACATTGTTCTAAGAAACCATCTACTGAAGTTTTTGCCTCTTCCCATGCTTCCTTGTTTTTTCCTTCTGTGATTTTACTATCTATGATTTGGATAATTTTTCCATACTTGTCCAAAATCACATCTTCATTCATGTCTTTGACTATGTTTTTCTTTTTGCACATCAAATCCATGTAATACACAAAAATTGAATTTTGTTTTAAGTTTGCACCACCTTTTTCTATGATTTTGTCATAATAATCATACAATTTATTAATCATTGCCGCATCAGGAATGACATTAGTTCTTTCTATCATTTCATAAGGGTAAAATTTGAGGGCTTTTCGCTCCATTACGTCCAATTTTTCCCCATAAATAGACATACGTTTGTCATACAAACTCAATACTCTTTCTTGGTATTTAATTTTAGTATTTGCGTCTTTTTCCTCATCGGCTAAGGCTTCGTATAGTTTCAATCCGTTGATATACAAGGCTTCATTCAAGCAAGGGACATTGGTAAGAAGCCACTCATAAGGCTCTATTGCTCTACCATACTCTTTGAGTTTGAGGGCATCAGAAAATATAGTATATGTTTCTTTTGCCTTACCTGGGTTTTCACCCCAGCACCAATTTGCTTCACAGTTTGTGGGAGCGGGGGAGCAGTTACTTGTAGATTGTGCTGATAAGAGATTGACAGCCCCAGCTAATAAAAATGTAATGACCAATAACCTTTTCATCATAGTTTACTGTTTTTAATAAATAAATAGGAATAGTTGATGTAAAATCTGTTTGATAAACAAGTTAAAATGAAACCGCAAGTTAAGCAAAATTATCACAAACTTGCAAGATTTATTTTCTCTTGTTAGTTGGGTTGTCCATAAGTCAGGTTGATATCTGATATGTCTAAGTTAGTTTTAGGACTAATTTAAGCATTTCATAGTAAGATATTGCATTATACAAGCCAAAAATTAAATTATTTGCAAATTTTAACTTAACCTTTTGTTAATGAATGAGCTATTGAAATTTCTAACGAATTTTTCTACGATAGAACCACGCTTGGTCATTGACTGTGAGTCCGAGGTGTACCCTAAAAAAGTTTTCCTTGAGTACATTTTCACCTGCGCCACCTCTCTGCCCACCGATAAATGCGAAGTTAATACTTGACAATCCACGATTTACAGGGAGAGAAATCCCCAAACTAATGCTTGTTTCATTGAGTTGTTTGCCATTGAGCAAGTAAGGTAACATCGCATAGCTCACGCCTGCGCGATAGGTTACGCGAGCGAAATAATTGCCAATAGATTCAATATTAGGGATAATTTCACCACCTATTGTAATTTTTTGAGAATTTTGGAGGGTATCTCTAAGTATCAAACCTGTGAATTTGCTCCAGTCTTGTAAAGTCAAGTCTATGCCAAAGGTATAGCGGAAAGGTCTTTGGATACTGATACCAAATCCATATTTGGCAGGAAGGACTACGCTACCTTTGAGGTCGCGCGAGATAGTATCTGAGGCAAATATTTGCCCTGCCCTATCTCTCCTTTGCACAGAGCGCAATCGCTTGGTATTGAGGTCTGCTTCCAAATCATAAGTAGCACCGAAATTCAAAGATGTTTCTTTGGCTATTTTTACTCTATATGCGATACCTGTTTTGTAACTCAAATCTCCAAAGTTGGTTTGGTCAAAAAGAGCAACAGAGTAGCTTAGCTGATTATCAATGATTTTTGAAATAGAGGCAGTGCTAATCGCTCCAAAATTATAATTTGCTTGGATTCCTATGGATAGCCCTTTGGTCAAAGCAAATCCACTGGATAGAAAAGCCTGCGTAAGTCCTCCTGTACCTTCGTAAGAATACTCGATAAAGGAAGGAGATTGAGGGATTTTTTGTTCAAATTTGTCTATATAATTTACACTGCTATAAGGCTTTAGCCCCATTCCCAAAGTCCAATGACGAGTAAGCGGAAAGGCAAAAGTAAGGTAAGATAGATTGCCTGTACTATTTTTTTCATTGGCATTATTGTTAGAAATAACCTTGTATTCTGCAAATACTGCGGCTTCGTAGGCGGTCAAAGTATTGCGAGTGAGTAAGGCGGGATTGACCAAGTTAATATATGCTTGACTTCCATTACTCACACCCAAGCCTCCCATACCGATATTGTACATAGAGCCTATTTCTGACAATTGCCCAATCCCTAAACGCGAATAAGGCGCATTACCGCTTTGTGCAAGGGTGGTATAGCTAAAAAAGGTGATAAATAGAACTATAAGAAAGAATTTATTCATGTTTTTTTAATGTCTTTTAAGAATAATAATAACTTAGGCATTATCTAAGCTCCAGATTGTATTGTAATATGCGATTTAGACCAATAAACAAAACATCTTGTTGGTAAGAGAGCAAAAGTGCTGTGTTTTTCAGCTTGTCTTTGACCAATTCGTATAAGAATAGACCATCGCCACCACAAAAGATAACTTGTAAATTCCCAAATTTTTCTTTAAACAAGTCTATCATACCTTCTATCTCGTGTATAATTCCATTGATTACTCCGCTCACCATTGAGGTCTGCGTACTCTCCCCAATGAATGAATTTTCTTTGGTGTAATTTGACTTAGAGAACAAGGGCAGTTTTGCTGTAAACTCATGCAAAGCCCTAAAACGCATCTGCAATCCAAGTGAAATAGCTCCTCCATGATACTGAAGATGGCTATCTATGTAATCAAATGTGATACAAGTTCCCGCATCTATCAATAAACTATTCGTATTTGGATAGAGAATGGTTGCACCTGTAACTGCCGCTACCCTGTCCATACCCAATGTCGCAGGTGTTTTGTAAAGCACTTTGATAGGTAGGGGCAGTAAGTAGCTTAGCTTAAATACACTAACAGAGGAAGTAATCCACGGAGGCGTACATATACTTAATAATTTTTCAGCATGGTGATTGACGGAGGAAAAAATGATATGATTGATTTTTTCTTGAGCCAACACATTCATGAGGGCTTTCTCATCAAGGTTTTCTATGCGCTTAATCACCCTATTATCTACAAATATAGCCGCCTTTGCTGATGTATTTCCTACGTCTATTACTAAATTCATTAGTATCTAAAATCTCATTTATTTTTCCAAGGCGCAAAGTTGGTAAATTTTGTAAGATAACGGAGAGGGTTAAGTTTTTTTAACATTCTGCAATTTTGCTTTCAAGTCTGCTATTTCTGTGTCTTTTTCCGAGAGTTGTTGTTCGTATTGGTCTATTTTGATTACCAAGTCATTTTCTTTTTTCTTAGTGTTTTCGAAGGATTTCCGCAAGATTTGCTCATTAGCAATCATCTTTTTGTTGGTTGCTTCCAACTCCAATTGATTTCTTGACATTTCCTCTTGGGTACTTTGGAGTTCTTCTACATTTTGGCGCATCTCTTCCTCTTGCGCTCTAAGTTGCTCAGTTAGCATTTGGGCATCTTCGAGAAGTTTCTTTGTTTTCTCATTGGATTTGACATTAGAAATCGTTGCAGCAATATTTTCTCCTAATTTCTCAATAAACTGAACTTGATAAGCGGGAAAAGACTGAAAAGAAGCAAGTTCTACCAATCCAAAAACTTGTTGGTTCACTCGCATAGGCACGATAAGAAGTTGGTGCGGCATAGCTTCGCCTAAGCCAGAAACTACTTTGGTATAATCTTTTGGAATATCCTCTAATATAAGGGTTTCATTTTGTAAATACGTTTGTCCTATCAATCCCTCTCCAATTTCTATCTTTTTTTCTAAAAATTTCTTTTCATCATAGGCATAACAGGCATAAAGTTCTAAGAAACGCTGTTCTATGGGCAAGGTCGTATCATTAACAATGAAAAGACCTCCTTGCTGTGCCTTTATATATTTGACCAAATTGGCAATGATATTATCACATAGCGCATGAATATTGTCATTATTAGAGCGCAGGATATAGACAAACTGCGCCATGCCTTCTGTTGACCAATTGCGTTGGTGTTCTTCCTCTGCAATTTTTTGGATTTGCCAACTCATGCTTAAGAGTGCTTTGGATAGGTTATCTTCCCCTTGAAAGCTGGTCAGAGCTATATCTACATTGCCTTTTTCTATTTTTTTTATAAAATCTGTGGCATGGTTAATATTGGCTACTATTTGGTTTATTCCTTTGGCTATCTCGTCTATCTCTCCGAGCGCGGTTTGCATGATAGATTGTTTGAGATTCCCTTTGGCAATATGAGTCGTCTGTTTTGCCAAGCGACCTAAAGGGCGCAACAGCAAGAAGTACAATACTAAATACAACAATCCCAAGCATAAAGCCAAAGACAAAAATACAATTTCATCTATGTATTTATCAGGTTTACTCAGACTTAAATATGCAAAAATCAACAAACTCAACAAGAGCGTTAGGATTGCATAAATGCTATTGCGTAGTACCATTTCCTATTTTTATTAAATTTGATTAGCTAAAAATAAGAAGGTGTTTTTATATTTTCAATATTTTGGAGAGATTTTATTGATGAAAGCTGTTATTGGGAAGATGAATCACAAATGCACTGCCTTTGAACAGTGTACTACTTACTTCTATATAACCACCATTTTTTTCTACCATTTCTTTGCAAAGTAATAAGCCCAGTCCTATGCCTTTCTCATCTCGTGTTCCTCTTGTACTGACTTGCAACTGGTTATTAAATAGGCTTTTTACCTGCTCTTCTGTCATTCCTATGCCTGTATCTGCCACAGTAATAGCCACAAAGTTTTCTTCGAGTTGGGCTGCGACATTGATTTCTCCGCCTTCTGGTGTAAATTTGAGGGCGTTATTAATCAAATTCCGAAGGATTAACTTTACTTGATTCACATCTGCAAAGATATATGTATGAGGGGGAATTTGTTGGTTCAGTCTAATTTGTTTTACTTTGGCTACTTCTGCAAATAGTGCAAAATTTTCGTTGATAATGTCTTGTATATGAATATTTTGTGGAGATATTTTTATTCCCCCCATTTGAGAATATGACCAATGCAGGAGATTGTCCAAGGTGTCATGTATGCCACTTATGCTACTACTTAACTTTGGATAGAAAATGCTCATGAACTCATCTGGCGTAACTTGATTGTTTCCTATTAAGTCCATTAGGTTTTTTAAGCTACCTATGGGGCTACGGAGGTCGTGAGAAACGATAGAAAATAATTTGTCTTTTGTAATATTTGCCGTTTGTAATTGGATATTTTGTTTTTCTACGAGGTCTTTTTGGGATTCTATTTCCTCTTTGCTTTGGGTTAGTTCTTCATTTTGGCTTTCGATTTCTTCATTTTTTTCTTGTAATATCAAATTACTTTTCTTTTTCTGCCTGTTATTACGCATTATCAATGCTAATATGAACAATAGGGCAAGAAAAATAATAGAAAATATGATAATATATCCGTTTCTTTCTTCTTTGACCAATTCTTTCTCTTTTTCTAACAAAGCTATCTTGACTTCTTGCTTCTCTTTCTCATATTCGGATTGAATAGTTGTTACTTTTTTATTCGTTTCTTCATTGAGGAGAGAATCTTTGAGTGTAGTAAAAGAGAGATGATATTGGTATGCTTCTTTGTATCTATCTTGAGCGGCATAACTTTCTGATAATCCTTGGTAAGAGTCTCTCAATAGACCTTTGCTATCTAATTCGTTGATAATAGGTATTTGCTGAAGATAAAGAATTTCTGCAATTGCGGGTTTACCTTGTTTTAGATAAATCTCACCCATCAAAAGATTGTTAATCACTACATTAGTCTTATCTCCTGCTTTATAATAATGCTCATTGGCAGATTGCAAATAAAACAAAGCAGAATCATAGACCTGCGTATATTTGTAGATGATACCTTTGGTAGATAGGCACCACCCAAGAAAATCCTCATTATCAAACTGTTTGGCTATGGCGATAGATTTATTGGTATATTGGTGAGCAAGGTCAATATGCTGATTAGTAACCCCATAAATACTGGCAATCATATTATACGTAGCGGCGAGGCTACTACTTTGACCTTTTTGCTCAAATATCACTAATGCCTTTTGGTGATACTCCAATGCCACATCATATTTCTTAAGATTGTTGCCGTAAATAATACCTAACAATAAATAAGCATCGGCTACTCCAGCTAAGTCCTTGTTCCGTTCTGCTATTCTAAGGGATTGAGTAGCATATTCTATACCTTTAGCATAGTTGCCCTGTCGGGCTTCATAATCTCCAAGCCGATTCAGTAAAAGATATTCCCCCCTGTCAAATTTGAGTTTTTGGGCAAGAGCAATACCCTCAAGGGTATAATTTTTCATTTTTTGAGGATTAGACGCAAGATATTCCCAAGCTAAATTATGATAAGTCAATACTTTCGAAGTATCATTAGGTGAGTTTTGGAGTGTATTCTCAAGGCTATCAATGCTTCGCTTGTGCTGTGCGAAAATAGAATTCCCAACCAAACAAATAGTGATTAAAAAAGATAAAATAACCTTCATTGGGTCATGTTTAAGTAGCAAAGCACGAATATTCTAAGCAATGACTTACAAAATTAGAAATGCCTATTCTTTTATTACAAAATAAATAAGAAAATTTTTACAAAAAAAGGTAACTCATTAGTTTTAATGAGTTACCTTTTGATAAAATAAATATTCTGATTTTAAGTCTTAATCGTACAAGCTACTAATATATAACAGTTTATCAAAATCCAATATCCTTATACGCCTTTTATCAATCTCGATAAGGTTTTCATCTTTGAATTCAGAAATTGTGCGGATTGCTGTTTCTTTGACTGTTCCTACTAAACTTGCTAAGTCTTCTCTTGTAAGGTTAATGTAAGTTTTATCTTCTTTTTTCTCAAATTGGTTTTTACCAGCTAATAAAACAAGAGCCTCTGCAATACGTCCCCTTACAGGCTTATAGGCAATATTCCCAAGTTTTGTTTCCATTTCATCAGCGTCTTTGCATATCATCTGAAGTAGTGCCTCATAGAACTTTTTATTGTTTTGCATGACATTAAAAAATTCTGATTTGGGTACTAAGCAGATTGTTGCATCCTCGATAGCAACTGCTGTATCTGTATAAGGACGGTGAGCAATCAAAGAGCGATAACCTAAGAAGTCGCCTGGACCTGCTATTCTCATGATTTGCTCTCTACCGTTGCTATTTAGCTTACTTATTTTAACGCTCCCCTCATAGATACAGTACAATCCAATAGGCATAGCATTTTCATGGAATACTATTTGACTTTTTCTATACATATTGCAGGTTTTCATTTGGCTTACATGCTCAACTTCTTCCTGTTTACACATACAAAATAGAGATTTATCGCGTATCCCACAAGTTTCACATTTAGGAAGTGTAAATTTCATAACATTCAACTTGTTTGTTAAAATTTTATAAGTTTCTATTACATTAGCTAAAACTTATAAACATCTGATTTTAAATTTTCAGTTGTTCAGGTATGTTTGTTTTTGCACAAACGCAAGCGAGTGTATTTGTTTATATACAAAGATAAAGATTTTTTATAAAGTTCCTAAAAATCTTTATTTGCTTCAAATTTTTGGCGATAAAATTTTTGAGAGGCTACCAAAAACTATACTTTTAGGTAGTTTTCCGTCGCAAATAGAGTGGAGGTGTTGAGGAAATATATAAGGCTATTTTCCTATAATCTCTTATATTGAGAAATTTGTTTTATCTTTGCGGGCTAAAAAATTTAAAATCTAATTATGTCAAATATCGTCGCAATCACTGGCAGACCCAATGTGGGCAAATCAACACTGTTTAACCGCCTCATAGAAGAAAGAAAAGCAATCATGGATAACATAAGCGGGGTTACACGCGACCGTCATTATGGGCAAGCGGAGTGGTGTGGGAAATTTTTTACAGTCATAGATACGGGTGGGTATGTGCATGGCTCTGATGATGTATTTGAGGAGGCGATTCGCGACCAGGTAGAGCTTGCCATCGAGGAGGCTTCAGTGATTTTGTTTATGGTAGATACCCAAGATGGAGTAACCAGCCTTGACGAGGAGTTTGCCAATGTACTTAGAAAAGCAAAAAAGCCTATTTATATCGTTGCAAATAAAGTAGATACACCTAATAAAGTTGATTATACAGGAGAGTTTTATGCACTGGGCATAGGGGAGGTTTTTCCTATTTCTTCGCAAAATGGTTTGGGAACGGGTGAGCTATTAGACCAAGTGATTAGTCATTTTGAGGAAGAAAAGGAAGAAGAAAAACCACCTATACCTCGCTTTACTATCGTAGGAAGACCTAACGTAGGCAAGTCTTCTTTGCTCAATATGCTTATTGGGGAACAGAGAAGTATTGTTACTGATGTAGCAGGAACGACCAGAGATGCCATAGATGCCCATTATACTGCTTTTGGACATAATTTTATTATTACAGATACTGCGGGCATACGCAAAAAATCAAAAATCAAAGACAATATTGAGTTTTATTCTATATTGCGCTCTATCAAGGCATTAGAAGACGCTGATGTGTGTATAGTTGTCATTGACGCTACGCAAGGCGTGGAGTCTCAAGATGTCAATATCATCAACTTAGCCCTTCGCTATGGCAAGGGAGTAGTGCTAATGATTAACAAATGGGATTTGGTAGAAAAAGATAGCAAAACAGCTAAACAATACCAAGATGCGATTCTCTCTAAGCTCGCTCCCAATGATTTTATGCCCCTCATATTTACTTCGGTCATCAATAAACAGCGCGTATTCCAAACCATAGAAAAAGCTGTACAGGTATATGAGAATAAGTATAAAAAAATCTCTACCTCCCAGTTGAACGAGGTAATGCTAAAAGTCATAGAAAATTATCCTCCTCCAGCCATCAAGGGAAAATATATTCGTATCAAATACATTACCCAATTTCCTGCAAAGACTCCAACTTTTGCATTTTTCTGTAATTTGCCTCAATATATCAAAGAACCGTATCAGCGATATTTGGAAAACAAGATGAGAGAAAACTTTGATTTTGAGGGAGTTCCTATTAGACTTTTCTTCAGGAAAAAGTAATACATAAGCAAGCAAATTACCCAATTATTGTGTAGCAAAAATGCTATCTCTTTTTGCACAAAAGAAATCCAAACTTGGGTCTTCGAAAGAAGGGTTTATGACTTTGACGGTCTTCCAATCCATGCAACTCCTATCCAACTGTTGGTCATAAAGATAACAAAGGGAACGCTCATAGTAGATTTCTGCATTGTCATTTTGGAAGGAAAGGAATTTGCTAAATTGGTTAATCGCTTCTTTATATTCTTCTTTGGATTTGTAAATAAAGCCTAAATTGTAAAAAGCACGCTCGTAATTGGGGTTATATTTTGTCAAGAATTTATCATACATCTGGATAGCTTTATCGTAATTTTGGAATCTTTCGTAGTATGCGTCTGCCAGTGTCCTTGTAATAATGCTGTCATAGTAGGGTTTTGCTTTGAGTACGCGCTCAAAATCTTTCTCTGCTAAATTTTCCTCCCGCAGGTTGGTATATGCCAAAGCCCGTCTGTAATAATAATCTAAAGGACTTTGATAGGTGTGCTTGATAGCCATAGAAAAATTAGAAACAGCCTCGCCGTTGTAATCCATTCTTTCCAAATAAATTAGCCCTTTCAAATAATAAGCTCTGCCATACGAAGGGTCTGCGCCCGTGCATGCTCTTAAGTGGTACAGTGCCTCTTCATATTTTTTATTTTCGTATGCGTCTAATGCTTCTAAATATTGGATTCGCGAATAAAACTGAAAAAATGAAGAAACAATAATAAAAAAATAAACTACTGCGGAGATAGAAAAGATAATAGCTTGTTTTTCTTGTTTACCTCGCTCTTTGCGCCAAGTTTGATAGACTGTAGTAGGGGGAGTATAGTGCCTTTGAGGGGCTTCCTGCTGGCGTTGTTCGGTATGATTAAACTTAAAAGTATAGCCATAGTTGCCATGCAACAAGATTTCATCATACTTCCTCTTTTTATCGGAGTTAGACAAAACTTGGTATGCTTGGTTAATCAGCTTAAATTTTTCTTCTGCCCCTGAATCATTGGGATTACGGTCGGGGTGATAAAGCAATGCCATTTTTTTAAATGCCCGCTTTATTTCCTCTTCCGAAGAATAATTAGGTAATCCGAGTATAGCGTAGTAATTTTCCATTTAGCAAATAATCATAGCTATATAATTTCAAAACGTGATTTTGGTACAGTTTTATGGGCTAAATTTATGAAAAAATATCTTATACAGAAAATACCAACCCCAAAGTGAGAATTTTTTGACTAACTTACAAAAATAAATTTTGCCATACGTCTTCCATCAGACTGATTTCATTGGTCTTACAAATCATTGGCTTTATACCATTTTTTTAATGTTTCGAAGTCTGCCCCATACAGTTTTTTGAGCAATTCCATATTTTTCAGCAAGCCTTGTGAGGATTTTTTATCTCCCATGAAAATCTTAAATGAGCTGATTTCCTTATTTTTATCACAATTGTCCCTGCCTTGAGATTTTTCACAATAGGAAAATATTTTCTGCTCGTATTTTGAGTTTATCTCTAAAAAATCATAATTCGTTTTATTTGTTTTTTCTACTATGTATTTAAGATTTCCCAAATGGCTTAGCGCAAAACTAATCTCAACGGTTATCTCTCCGTTAGTACCTGTGCGATAGCTATAAGTGCAGATAGAGTCCTGTATCTCCAAAGCGACCTCTGTGATTTTCCGCGACCAGACCTGCTCTGACTCCTGTCGCTCTATGATGCCGTTACCTTTGCTTTCTATCAAACCCTTGACTTGGGCGAGTGCATCTGATTTCTTTTGAGAGATGATTTGCCTAATTTCTTGATTTTCAGCTTCTATTTTTTGTAAGTGTTCTAATTTTTTCTGCTCCTCTGCCGCTTTCTTTTCCTCTTCGGCTTTTCGTTGGGCTTCTATCATCTCTTTTTCATGTCTTTGCTCGTCTGCTTGGAGGCGCAATCTGAACAGTCTTTCTTCCTCTATGGATTTCTGGTACTGTCCCCAGCCCAAATAGCCAATGATGCCTAAAACGCCAA
>JALOMS010000568.1 GCA_025455345.1 Thermoflexibacter sp.
GAAGTAGTTGCTGTTGCGTCAAGTGATACAGCAACCGCAGATTTAGGCAAATATGGCGCAGACAAAATATTACAATTCAATCCAAGTAATAAATTGGAAGCCAACCAGATAGCAGAAATAGTAACCCAAGCTACCAATGCTCAAAATGCAGAAGTTGTTATTTTTGCGAAATCTATTTTAAATGACCTTGCGGCACCTATGTTAGGAATCAAATTAGGAGCTTCTGTGGCTTCTAATGTCATTGCTTTGCCAGACACAAGCAAGGGATTTGTAGTAAAAAGAGGCGTATTTTCGGGCAAAGCATACTCAGAGGTTGCATTGAATAGCCCTAAAAAAGTTCTTACACTAAAGAAAAATGCTGTACCGCTTAGTGAAAAAAATAAATCTGCAATTGTAGAAAGTTTTACGGTGTCCATCACTACTTCCAAAATACAAGTCAAGGAAACTAAACAAAAAACAGGAGATATACTATTAACAGATGCAGATATTGTAGTTTCTGGTGGGAGAGGGCTAAAAGGACCTGAAAATTGGGGACTGGTAGAAAATTTGGCAAAGACACTCAGTGCCGCTACAGGTTGTTCCAAACCTGTTTCTGATATGGATTGGAGACCACACCACGAACACGTCGGGCAGACAGGCATCAAAGTAAGCCCCAATTTGTATATTGCTATTGGTATCTCTGGAGCTATCCAACACTTAGCGGGTGTAAGTTCCTCAAAGACGATTGTTGTGATTAACAAAGATGCTGAGGCTCCGTTTTTTAAGGCGGCAGATTATGGAATCATAGGCGACGCATTTGATATTGTTCCTAAATTGACAGAAGCAATCAAAAAGGTAATCTAATCTTTAATAGATTGATTTTCAAAATAATTAACCCTAAGAACTTTGCAAAATTCTTAGGGTTAAATTTTTTTTGAATGGTATAGCTTGTTTGTTTACTAGAAAATACTCCCCAAACCACCCAATACAGAGCCAACTATACCTAAAGCCAACAAAATAGCCCCAATAATCAATAAAGGAAAAAGAATAAAAATCCCAATAGGAATGAGAATAATCCCTATGACGAGCAGAGCTATTAAGCCACCAAAAAAGTTTGCTTTTTTGCCTTTTTTGATTTTTTTCTCTGCTTTGGCTATTTTTTTCTTCACTAATTTGAGAGCTGTCTTTTCTTTCCAAGATAATTTATAATCTTGTTGGCTAATAGTTTCCAAATAGTTGAGTGTAACAGTGTTTGTATGCTGATTTACCAAAGTTACCATAGGCAAAGAGGTATCCTGAGCGGCAAAAGAGTAACTTGCTATGCCGAAACAAAGCATCATTAGAATAAAATAAGTTTTCATATAAATTAAAGGTTTGACATTAGACAATAGTGAGTTTTAGGTTTCTTGCTTATTTGATTTGTAGTAATATTGTTTGAAACTGTCTGACTCATTTTTTAAATACACACTAAAGATTATAAAGCAAGGAAAAAGGTTGCTTTACCTTTAAAGTTTTTTTTGAATTTATCTTTCTATTGCTACGGCTTTGTGGGATTCATATCCCCCAGCAACTGCGATAAGGCTCAAAATCATCTAAAATTTTAAAAAATTTACGGGCAAACTCCTCACCAGAGCGTTCTTGAGCTACTTTTTGTCCATTGACAATGAGTTCATTGCGTAGGTTTTCATTGTTTCGTAAGGCGATAATACTATCTACGATTTCTTGAGGCGATTGAGGATTTACTAAGATAGAGGCTTCTCCTATTTGTTCTTCTGCGCCATGTACGCGACTTGCGATTACAGGGCATCCTAAGGCAAAGGCTTCTAAAGGGGGCAGGTTTTCAGGACCAAAATAAGTAACATAGGTCAAAGCAAATGCGTTTTGATAAAGAGCGATTAATTCTTGTGTAGAAACAAATCCTAAGAAATGAACTTGTGAATCAACACCCAATTCTTTTGCTTTTTTTCCCACAAAGGATTTATTTCCCTTGTCCGAACCTACTAAAGCCAAGTCATAAATGATTTCTTGTTCTTCTTTCAATATTTTCAAGGCTTTCAGTAGATTGATGTGGTTTTTATGCGCCCAAAATTGTGCGGGATAAAATAGATAGGGATTTTTAGGAGCGAAATTTTTGGGGAGGTCAAAGTTTCTTCCCGCATTTTCTAATGCAAAACTTGGGGTAGGGTGCGGGATAAGTCCTATCCGTTCTTTGGGAATATTGTATAATTGATGAATTTCGTTTCTTCCAGCCTCATTTCCAATAATAATCCTACTTGCTTTGGGGAGGTTTTTCTTGTAAAATTGCTCTCTTTTCTCCCATTCTCCACCTGCTGATACTTCTGGAAAATACGGCTGAAGGCGATGTTGTAAGTCCCAAACCATGCTAAAATAAGGTATGTCTAAGAAAAAATTTTCCCAAGGAGAAAGATAAAACATTACATCTATATTTTCTTGTAAGATGATTTTCTGAAGGGGACTTTTGATAGCTTCCGTACCTACTACTTTGGGGCTAATCAGAGAAGAAAACAATTTTTGTGATTTGAAAATTGCTCTTTCTGATATACTTGTATTGATACTTTTTATTTCAAATCCTTGTTTTCTGAATTGGGGTAAGTCATACCAAGAGAACAGTACAAATTGATGATGTGTAAGCTCTTTGTAGAGACTAATAGAGCTAATGATTTCTTTTTCAATGGTATAACCTCCACCTTCTTCGGGGCGAATACTACCAGAATATAGTCCTATTTTCATTTATTTTATTACTTTGATAGCGTCAAAAGCGTGCAGTCCTTCTTTGATAACCATTTTGCGTAAAGTATAGTCGTATTCTTGTTTTAGTGTCTTTTTTCTCAAGACAGCGATGATTTGCTCATCGGGGAGTTTGAGAATCACCAAGTTACAATCTTCTCCTAATCCCATCGTATATCCTACACAGCCAGACTTAAGAAATACACCTACATCTCCTCCAGCAATTGTTTTGATTTCTTCCTCGGGCAGTCCCTGTAAAAATACCCCAATTCCACCATGACAGTTAATATTAGGAATCCGTTTGCTAAAAAATATATTATTTTTCAAGGTTTTAAGCCGTTCTAATACATCTACGTTATTAACGGCATTGACTACCTCGTCATATTTCATATTTAGAAAGTCTGTAACAATCGCATCAAAGTCTTCTGAGGCTTCTTTGCCGAGCGGTTGGGTAATATCTTGTAGTTTATAGCTCATCTTGACCCATTCTTTGCGAATCTCATAGGCTAAGTTTTTGACTGGTTTTAAGTTCTTCCGCATGAGTTCGGTAGAGTCCTCAAATGCCTTTAGCTCTTCGGAAAAACGTGTGAGAGAATCTTCCATCAACTGCAAATCTTCCACCATTTTAGTAGAATCTTCATAACTTGCATCTAATAGTTCTTGTTCTTTTTCCATGAACTTTGCTTGCTCTTTTTGTTGCTTTGCTTTGAGTTTTTCCTCTTGCCTTTGCTTCTCTTTTTGTTTTTTTAGTGCTTCTTGTTTTTGTTTTTCTTTGAGTTTTTCCTCTGGCGTTTGCTTTTTCTTCTTTTTCTTTTCTCCATCTTGCTCTTCTTCGCTTTCTTCTTGGTTTTCAGGAGGATTACTGCTCTCGTCGCTTACGGACTCATCGGTTGCATATTCCTCTTCCGTAGAGGCATTATTCAGACTATCCAAGTTTTGTTGTCGTTTATTGCGGTCTTCGGCAAATCTGACTTGGTCTTCCTTCATTTTATTGACTACCTTTTGGAGTTGT
>JALOMS010000569.1 GCA_025455345.1 Thermoflexibacter sp.
CAACGTAATGGTCGGGAACTCGTCAGGAATAGCATTGATGTAATACTCGATTGCGTCTTTGTTGTTGCTGTATTCGTTTTTCAACTGCACTTTGTACGCCTCCGATTGCATAATGCGGCGCGCGTACTCGAAAGTATTGCCGCCTTTGGGTGTGGCATATTCTGTTTTTTCTTTGAAAGTAAGATTCACAGAATCAGTAGTTTGTGTATTGAAAACCCACTTGATAGTAGTTCCTGCGGGAACGATAAGGTTTCCTGTATTGATTACTTTTTCTTCTGCTTTATTCAGATAATTTGGGAAAGACAAATAAGCAGTAAAGTTACTCAAATTAGGTCGCTCTAATACTTTGATTTTGTAGGAGTTAGAATTAAACCCCGAAGACTCAAAACTAAAATCTACATCTTTTTGTACTTTTTTGAAAGTATAAGCAAACATACTTTTGTTCGTGCCACTTTCCATTTTTAGTTTTCTGCCATTGCCCGTTTGCAAGAAAACTTCCATAGGAATTGCCTTGCCTGTCATTTCTAAATTGAGTGTAAAGTCTTCATTTTTAAATACATGAAGCTCATTATTCTTCACATTGAACTTGAAGGGTGCTTGTGGCTCAAAGGTTTGGCTGTAATTGACAATGCGTGTGGTGCTTTCAGTAAAAAGTTCGGGCAATACATTATACAACACCAAGAAAATCAAGACAATAGCTAACAAATATTTTACATATCTATTGTTAGACTGATACTTTACAGCGTCAGGGAAGTTAATCACGCTTAGTTTTTGCGCCTTCTGCTCAATGCTTGCCACTAAAAGAGCGTTTTCCTGCACATTCAACCTGCCTAACTGCAAGAGATTCAGCAGTCTGTCTTCTACTTCGGGGAAGTAGCTACCGATTTGGTTTGCCGCCTCGTCAAAAGAAATAGGCTTGTTGAGATTGAACAAGCGCAAAGCGGGAATGGTAATCCAAAAATAAAGGCTCAGAGAAGCCGCCGTAAGGAAGGAGAAAAATAGTACACCTCGCCAAACGCTACTGAAATTGCCTATGTATTCCAAGGCATTAATCACTAAAAATGCACTTAGTAGGGCAAGTAAGGTAAAAATCGTACCCTTCAACAAGAGATTTTTGTAGTATTTGCTCTTGTAGGCATTCAATTTTTCTATGATTTGATGATAAGTAGTGGGCATGGATTTATCTATTTTTTTAAGAAAGAATTTGCTAAGTAGTTATGAATTATGAGTTATAAGTTATGAATTGTATAATTATTTGATAATTAATATTTTATGTTATAATTATAATGTAAACTAACTTTTATGTAGTTACTCATTTTTTGATGTTGATATGGAAATGATAAAAATACGAAACTTCTGCCACTAATTTCACGAATTAGCACGAATTTTTTTTAGAAGTAACTTTTTTTAACGAAAGGAAGGAATATTCACTTTTTATACGCTATCAAAAGCAATTGCTTTCATTTGGCTTTCTGTCTGCTCAAATTCTAAGTTCCACCATTGCAAATTTGTAAATTTTTGTTTGATATCAAGATATGCTTCGCTTTGCAGAAGAACAGTAGCGGTGGTGGCACTGTATTCTGCCTGTGGCAAACATTCGTTCATTAGATTTCGCAGTTGCCTTTTCAATCTTCTTTCTTTTCTTAAATTATCAATTTGTTGATTTTCAAAATCTTGTAAGTCATTGAATAAGTTTTCTAACTGTTCTAATAATTTATCACCTATCTCAAATCGCTTCTTTACTAAGCGTTCTCTATCATTCAAATCAATCACCTCAATAGTCGTTTTGCCAATCATGGACTTATTCTTAGGGTAAAAACGATACGCTTTTAGAATGAGGTAATCTTTGGGATTGTCTTTGATAGGGTGAATAATCGGCTCTAATTGAGTGTTATGATTATTTTTATTTCCATTGCAACGCTTGCAAGAAGGCAAAAGATTGTCCCAAACTACCACTAAATCAGGGAATAAACTTTTTGGATAGAAATGCTCTACTTCCAAGTATTTACTTTCTTCATTTAGCTTGCACTCACAATAACAGCACTTTGAAAAAGAAATTTTCAGTAAATCTCTTTCTATGTAGGATTGTTTCCAAACACTTTTCTCACTGTCTTTATAAATAGCTGTTAATGAAGCAATTACCTCATTAGTAAGCTCTGGTGGAGGAGGAACAAATTGTAATCTAATCATGTATCGAGATTTTAAGCAGGAATAAGGGACGACATTTGCAAGCGCAGGAGTTTTCGCTGATTGCTTTGTGGGTGCAATATTTTTTCTAACTCTTGATAAGCATTTTGCGCTTTTTCAAAGTTATCTTCGTCCAAACTTTTTTCAAAGTCTTCCATGAGATTCAAGTAACTGTCTGACATGGTTTTGTCTTCCAAATTCATTAATTCGCTCAAAATCTCCTCTACTGTCCAGCCTTTGAAAGTCTTGATAGCAGGTTGTTTGATAATCACATGGTCTTGGATTTTTTCCAATAAAACCACGTTTACTCTTTCTGCGGATTGGACAATGAGCGGACTATGCGCCGTAGCTATGAACTGCGTATTGGGAAAATGTTTGGAGAGGAAAGCAATAATTTTGCGTTGCCAATTGGGGTGCAGGTGCAGGTCTATTTCATCTACCAACACTACCGCAGGCATTGCCAAAGGATTTTCCTCATTAGGGTAGCGTTCGAACATTCGTTTTACAAAATCTAAGACCCAAGAAAGCATAGTTTGGTAGCCGTAGCCTAAATCTTTCAAAGAAATATCACCGTAATCCGTTTTGAAACTGATGAAAGTACGGAAAGGAGATTCTTCTTCTGTAAAAAAGTTGATTTCGCGCACATCAGGCAGCAAGCCTGTGGTCAGTACCCTCTGTACTTTTTCTAATTGAATTTTTGCCTTTTCTACTTTTTGAGAAGTGAGGTAAAGTTGAATTAGCCAATCTTCGACATCCATCAATTCTGTTCCTAAAACCAGATTTTCCACACCACTGCTATCTTCTGTCAAATTATTTTTACCAATCTTTCTTGTAACACCATAAGCAAATTTTAAAGGTATATGTTTCTCACGTTCTGATTCTGTTAGCTTCAAAAACTTTCTTGATTCAAATTTTTCAGATTGAAAACGACAATTACTGCGAAGATTGCAACCATGGAATAATTCTATTTGTAAATATTCAACAACTCTATCGACTTCATCATAATATCTCTCAATATTATCAATATTTAATGTATCTAAATCAGTCAGTTTCTTATGTAAATTTAAATTAATAACATAATTATATCCCCCTGCACTGATTTGTAGAATAAAACTTGCTATGATTGAGTTCAAAATCGTAGTTTTTCCTGTATTATTATTTCCCAAAATGACCGTCCATTGGGCTGGTTTTTCTCCATTTTCTGAAAAGTCAATGGTTTGCCTTTCCTTGAAACATTTTACGTTCTCTAAGGTAAGCGATTTGAAATAAGCGGCTTGATGGGTATTTTGTTTTTGTGTTTGATTCATCTATTACTTTACTTTTTCATACCAAAGATACAAAACAGATTGGAATTTCACACGATTTTTTTTGGAAGTAAATTTTTTGATGAAAATATTGCTTTCCCTTATTCCTACAAGCGTAACCCTTTTACCCAAAAAGTAATACAACAAAATATCAATACTGAGCGGCATAAGATTTGTTATTCCTTGGCAAGTCTTTCAATAAGTTGAAAGTCAAGCACTTGGCTTAGGTTATTTTTCAATATAATTA
>JALOMS010000570.1 GCA_025455345.1 Thermoflexibacter sp.
TAAGCGTCATCTAAGACAATAATTTGATTTTGAGGTTGATAAGATATGATTTGATTAGCGGCTTTTATCCTATCGCTTCCTACACAAACCGTTATTTCTTTCCCAAATTTGCGCCATATCTGCATAGGCTCGTCTCCTATCATCAAAGGCGAAATCTCTTTTTCGTTATGAATTTGATTAGCAAGAATAATGTTTTTGGTTTCCCTACCGTACCCACGACTTAGCATAGCAATTTGTTGATTTCCATATAATAAGGATATTAACAATTTTAGCACATACTCAACATGTGGGGTTTTTCCAGTTCCTCCCACAGTGAGATTCCCTATGCTTATCACTAAGGTATTTACTTTAGTGGTTTGTAGCAATGAGAAATTGTACAAAAGATTTCTGATTTTAGTAATCAGATTATACAAAAGAGCAAAAGGAGAAAGTATATATTTAAATACTGACATTATTCCATTAAGTAGGCTTTACCAATTATAATATTCGCTAATTTTTTTATAATTAGCGAAATGAGAGAAATATGAACAACCAATACAAAACGAAGAAGTATTGGAGTAGAGGATAAAATCTAATTGATCATAGATTAAAGACTTTTAATTGTACCGTATTGATTCTCAAATTTTTCTACAATTTCCCATAGATGAGATGGCAATCTTTCTTTAATGGCTTGAACAATGTGTATTGGGATATCTCTATAATATGCTTGTGCGATTGCACCTGCTATACACGCCATAGTATCTGTATCGCCACCTAAAGAAATGGCTTTCCTAATCGCATCTTCGACATTTTCTGATTCTAAAAAAGAAATAATGGATTCTGGAACAGAGCCTTGACAACTTACATCAAATTGATAATTTGGGCGAATTTCGTAGAGAGTTCTGTCTAAATTATAGGCAAATGTTTGCTGAATGTAATCTTTGATATATTGTTTACTATTTCCTCCTCTTGCTAAAAAAATAGCACTTGCCACTGCCTGCGCTCCTTTAATACCTTCTGGGTGATTGTGGGTAACTGCCGCACTTTGCTCTGCTTTTTCTAATACTTCTTCTAAAGTATTATATGCAAAACCTACAGGACTTACTCGCATACCAGAGCCATTCCCAAAACTATAATAAGGCAGGGTGTCTTCTCCTAAAAGCCATTTAAGAAAGTTCCCCCCATAACCAGCATTGGGAAACATTCGACCATATTTTTTTAGTATAAGAGGCAAATCTCCTTGATTCAATATCCAATCTGCCACAGCGATAGTCATCATAGTATCATCTGTGAACTTTGAATACTTTGTAAATAACGGAAAATCAGGGAGTTGATTCTTATCAATCAAAGTATATTCTTTAAATACTCTCTTAAAAGTACCTTCATAGCCCAATTTTTCAAAAACTGAGCCTATCATATCTCCTGCGATTGCTCCAAGCATATCCTTCCTTGTTTTTATGCGTTTACTCCAGATTCTTTAAAGTTAAAAAAATTGGTTTTACTTGCCTGTTCTGCGATTTTATGAGAGTTTTCCTTGCCTAAATATATTTCTATAAAAAAATGAGAAATGTATAAAATAGGAGTCATCAATACTGCAATCAGGAACTTGTAAGAGTATCCCACTGTCCCAACAGAAATAATTTCTTCTATTGTCCATTTGGGATTGCCAAAGATATAAAAAGCAATGGTAATTACTACAAAACTATCTACCAATTGGGAAATTATCGTAGAACCTGTCGCTCTTAACCATATTTTCCTACTCCCTGTTATTTTCCTTAGTCCTTGGAAAACAGTAACATCAAGCATTTGTCCAACAATAAATGCGGTAAGCGAACCAATGATTATTCCCATACTTTGGCTAAAAATGCGCCTGAAAGAATCATCAATATTTAGTGGATTTCCCAAAGCGTCTTTATTATTTAAGTCCAGCCAAAACTGAGCGGGAGCAAGAGAAGTAATTGCCCATAACATTAAAAAGATATAAATGATAAATACGACTGTCAGAATAGAAATCTTGCGGACTCCTGCCTTTCCAAAATATTCATTAATAATGTCCGTAGTAATAAATACGACAGGCCACATCATTACTCCTGCACTTAGATTATAATCCAAAAAACTACCAAGTATAGGAATCTGAGCAGGTGGCAGTCCCAAGGTTGCTTCCAAAGAGAAAATCTTAACCCCAACAATTTCTGCTAAAATAGCATTGGTAAGGAAGATGCCACATAAAACAATAAAGAGGTGTGTTTTTTTTTGATTAACAATATTAGCTGTTTCCAATGGTAAAAATATAAATGATTAAAAAATAGATTTGATAGACTCAAAACAAGTAGATAATCTGAAAGGTTTGACTTATTTAGAAAAAAAAACAATAAATTTGCAACATGGAAAAGCATTATTATCACGAATATTACGAGCTTGAGCGCAAAAATTGGTGGTTCCGTGCGAGAAATCAGATTTTGATGGATAGGGTCGCCAAACTGCTTAAAAATAAACAAAACGTAAAGATATTGAATGTAGGGGTTGCTACAGGCTCTACTTCCCAACTTTTGACTGAATTAGGGGAGGTAGTCTCTATTGAGTATGATGAGGAATGTTGTAACTTTGCTAAACAGAAAACAGGGCTAAATATCATACAAGGCTCTATATTAGACCTTCCCTTCGATGAGAATAGCTTTGACTTGGTTTGTGCATTTGATGTCATAGAGCATGTCGAAGATGACCAAAAAGCTGTTAGTGAATTAAAAAGGGTTTGTAAATCAGATGGTTGGGTTATGGTAAGTGTTCCTGCATTTAGTTTCTTGTGGAGTCATCACGATGTAATTAATCATCATTTCCGCCGATATACTATGCCAATGCTCAAAGCAATATTCCTAAAAGATAAAGATGGCTATATCGCTTATCAAAGTTATTTTAACGCTATCTTATTTGTACCAATTGCAGTTTTCCGATTGATTTCTGGACTCATTCCTCAAAAATGGATTAGGAAAGGTACAGGAGCAGATAATCTTATTTTTCCACAAGAGAGTTGGGTAAGCAAACTTCTTTATCAAATCTTTCATTTGGAGCAACCTTGGCTAATCAATGGGCTTACTTTCCCCTTTGGAATATCTGCAATGCTATGTTGGCAGATGCAGAAAGTTTAGCTCCGTAATTAACTCATTTTAACAGTGTTAAGTCTTCTTAAACATTCCATTGTTCTCAATCATTTGCTTTAGATTTGTAAAGAGAACAATATAAAATAGCGACGTTCTTAGATTTTTATGCTACTGACTAATGTAAAACTTTGGTTTATCACAACCTTTATTGTATCGACCTTTTTGACTTTGATTTGTTTTGCTCAAACAACGCAAAACGACAAACAACATCCTGCCTCTACATCTGATAGCTTGTATATCAAAGATGTGCTTATTGAGTGCCACCAAAAAACCGTCGACCGCATCATTCTCCGTGAAATGGCTTATAAAAAAGGAGACAAAATAGCCAAAGCAAATTTAGACTCTGTTTTACAAAAAGAAGCAAGCAAAATATTCAATACCAGACTTTTTGTGGTAGTAGATGTCTATCCGATTCCCATCAAAGCAGATACGATTAATCTATTAGTAAGTTTGGTAGAGCGATGGTACTCTTACCCTATTCCTATTTTCGAATTGGCAGACCGTAACTTTAATGAGTGGTGGCAACAGCGCAATAGAGATATGAGTCGTGTGAATTATGGGATTCGGTTTACCCAAGAAAATGTGAGAGGAAGG
>JALOMS010000571.1 GCA_025455345.1 Thermoflexibacter sp.
TACGGACAAGGAGGAAGTAAGTACTTACTCTCGCGAATTTTGGATTTTTATTGGAGCTACTGTACTGACTTTGGCGGCTTTCCAAGTCATTGTTGCTACTTCTATTCCTGCCTATAATAGTTTGATAACTTCATTTGGGTTCTCGTCTAAGGTCGCTCCTCCTGCCGACCAAATACAGTTTTATAGCAAATTTCAGTTGTGGGCAGGTGTACTAATTGCTTTGTTATCAGGTACAGGACAGTTTTTCTTTTGGAAAAGCATGGACAAAGACACTCTTTGGAAAGCTATGAGCGTACCTTTGATTCTTACTATGTTAGTTTCTGCAATTTTTATTTTATTGACCCAAATCAGTGAATGGAAATACATTATTTTACTTACAATTAGTTTTTATTCCCTCATTTCTAATTTATTTATTCTGATAAAACTCATACAGACCAATATTAAGTTAGTAGGGGGAGCAGTTGCTCATATAGGCGTTGCCCTGATGTTGTTAGGAATATTGGCTTCTGCGGGTTATGCAAAAATAATTTCATTGAACAATACAGGCTTTGTCTATAATAAGAATTTCCCAGAAGAAATGAATAAGGAAAATCTGTTACTTTTCCGTCATAAGCCACAGAAAATGAAGGATTACGAACTTACCTACAAAGGTACACGCATGGAATCCAAGCAGTTCCCCGCTTTCATAGACCAAGAGGTACTTCAAGCTACTGCAGACCCTTATCGCATGATTACTACTCAAGATTTGGCTTATCGGGGCAAAACCTACTTTACCAAAGGAGATACTTTACAGGTATTTAATGAAAATACTTATTATGAAATAGAGTATAAAAAGCCTGATGGACAGATATTTACGTTATATCCGCGTGTACAAATCAACCCACAAATGGGAACGGTAAGTAGTCCTGACATTAGCCGTTATTGGAAGGCAGATTTATACACACACGTAACGAATATTCCTGACCCTGAAGAAGAAAAAAAATGGTCTGTTCCTCAGTTAGATACCTTGGTATTAGGAGATACTTTCATCATCAATGATTATATTGCTATTTTTGACAATGTATATCAAGGAGAAAAAACTCAAAACGCAGATGCCGTAGTATATGCCAATATTCGTATCTTAGGACGGGATAAGAATTATACATTAAAACCTGCCTATCTTATTAATTTACAACAAAATGCAGTACAAAAGCAAGCAGATACCAATCTGCCTTTGGGGGTAAGGATAAGCATAGAGGAAATCAAACCTCCTGCTCCTGACTCTAACGAACCCGCAAGATTTATTCTATCTACCAGTACCACACAACAAGATTGGATAATCCTTAAAGCAGTAGAAATGCCCTTTATCAATGTGCTTTGGACAGGGGTAATTTTAGTAAGTATTGGTTTTGGGATTGCGACAGTAAGACGATATCAAGAATTTAAGCATTTGAAAGAGAAAACAAACAAAGGTAAAAAAGAAAAGGAATTGGTGTGAAAACAACTATCTTTTATGGAGAGCTTTGATTTTTAATGTCATGTATAATAAAATTGTAACTATAAGTCCTAAAGAACAAGCCAAAATACAACTTCAGGAACTTATTGGAAAATTTGAGGCGCAAACCGCCTACTATCGCACCATAGACTACAACGAAACCCAAGTCCGCAGGGATTTCATAGACCCTTTTTTTAAAATCTTGGGTTGGGATATGGACAATACGCTCCGCCAAAGGGAAACGTACAGAGAGGTAAAAATGGAGTACAAATTTACCGCAAGTGGCAAGAAAAAGTCGCCTGATTACTCCTTTAATATTCATGGAAAAAGCCGTTTTTTTGTAGAGGCAAAAAAGCCTTTTGTGTCTATCAAAGACCAACCCGAACCCGCCAAACAATTGCGCGATTATGCTTGGAACGCCAGCCTACTTGTTTCCGTAGTTACTGATTTTGAGGAGTTTGCTATTTACGACTGCACGCGCAAGCCACGCAAAAGCGACCGCGCAAGCACCAAACGCCTCAAATACCTGCACTATACTCAATACTTACAAGAGTTTGATTTTTTGTGGGAAACTTTTGCCTACGAAAATGTGCTAAATGGAAGCATAGAACGCTATGGGCATAAAAACACAGACCTCAAAAATGCAGAACCTGTGGACAAGGAGTTTCTGAAATCTTTGGAGGACTGGCGCACCTATTTAGCAACTAATATCGTACATCTTAATCCCAAATTGGAGGAGTACGAACTCAATTTTGCTGTTCAGCAGACCATAGACCGCATTGTATTTTTGAAAGTTTGCGAAGATAGAATGTTGGAAAAAGAAGGAAACTTAATCGCTCAAATCAAAAAAGGCACTTATTACCAAAATCTCTACCAATACTTTGTCCTCGCTGACCAGAAATACAATTCTGGGCTGTTCGACCTCAAAAAAGATAAGGTTACTGCAAACCTGAGCATAGACAACAAAGTGATTAAGAGTATCATAGAGGAAATTTATGGGGAAAACGAAGAGGGCATTACTTTTAACTTTAACATCATTCCTATCGAGATTTTGGGCTATGCCTACGAGCAGTTTTTAGGAAAGGTGATTGTCCTCGACTCCTCTTCTCCTTTGGGGAAGGGGCAGGGGGTTGGGGCAAGAATAGAACTCAAACCAGAAGTTCGCAAGGCGGGTGGCGTTTACTATACCCCGCAGTACATTGTGGACTACATTGTAAATGAAACACTTGGCAAACTGATAGAGGGCAAAACACCCGAAGAAATCTCCACTATCAAAGTGCTTGACCCTTCGTGTGGTAGTGGCTCTTTCCTGATAGGGGCGTATCAGGCTCTCTTGGACTATCACTTGGCGTATTACAAAACGCAATTTGATAACCCCTCTCCTTTGGGGAAAAACAAGGCTATTGATGTACTCACCCCTGATGGCAAACTAAGCACTTCGGAGAAAAAGCGTATTTTGCTCAACAATATTTTTGGGGTGGATATTGACAGCCAAGCAGTAGAAGTTACCAAATTGAGTTTGCTCTTGAAGGCATTAGAAGGGGAAACAGAGGCTTCTATCAATACCTCACTCAAAATTTTTAACGAAAGAGTTTTACCTTCTATTGATAACAATGTGCAATGTGGCAACTCTCTGATAGGAACGGACTTTTACAATACAGGCTTGTTCCTTACGCCCAAAGAGGAAAGAAAAATTAATGTATTTGATTGGAAATCAGGGTTCAAAGAAGTCTTTAAACAAGGTGGCTTTGATGTGGTGATTGGGAATCCTCCGTATCGCACACTCCAATTAGGCAAAAAACAAGAAAGCGAGAAAGATTATTTACTTCAATACTACAAAGTTAAGTTTCCTCATTCCTTTTCTTATAAAGTAAACTTGTTTGCACTTTTCATGGAAAGAATGACCTTTTTACAAAAACCGACTCATTCTGTTGCCTCATTGATAGTGCCAAGTACATTTCATAATTCGCTTTATTTCAAAGATTTGAGAAAATTCTTATTAGAAAAAGGCTCTTTTTCATCTATCTATGATGTTCGCTTTAAAGTATTTAATCAGGCAGAAATAGGAGGGAACAGCATTTTTATCTATCATTTAAACAAAGAGCATGAAAAAATTACATTAAAAACTACTGAAAGCAAAGACGAATTTAATACGCCTAAAACCTCTTTTATAAATGCTGATGAAGTATTGAGAAATGAAAATTGTGTTTTTAATTTTTCAACCAATTCATTTGATTTTGATTCAAA
>JALOMS010000048.1 GCA_025455345.1 Thermoflexibacter sp.
CTTATTGCAAAAGAAAGAAATTGTTACTCAACAATTTAAGAAAACCATGCAAGAACTGTATGGGGACAGATTGGCAAAAATCGTTCTCTACGGCTCTTATGCGCGCGGGGACTTCCATGAGGAATCAGACATAGACTTTTTGGTGGTGCTGAATGATGAAACCATTGAAAAATTTAAAGAAATTGATTATATGCGAAAAAAAATAAATCGCATGGAAGATGAGCTAAATATTTTTATTTCTGTCAATCCTATGATTTCAGAAAGTTTCAATCATGCAAAAACACCTTTTTTGCATTTTGTGAGAAAGGAAGGAGTAGTAGTACAATGAAAGCAATACAACAACAATACATAGAGGTCGCAAGCGATAACTTGGGAGACGCAAGTTTGCTTTTTACTCACCAAAGCTACAAAGCAAGCGTCAATCGTGCCTATTATTGTATATTTCACTGTGTAGAGGCTTTTTTGTATGTGCTTGACGTACACGCAAAAACCCATGAGGGTGTCATTAGGAAATTTAGCGAATTATACATCAAGACAGGTATTTTAGATAAAAATTGGTCTGATATTTTTAAAAATACATTTAATAAACGTCAAAGTGCAGATTATGATATAAGCATGACTTTAAGCCAAAAAGAAGCACAAGATGTATTGGAACAAGCCGAATCTTTCCTTGGCATGACCAAGCAATACTTTGAAAACTTGGAAAAAAGAGAAGACAGACAGGGAGAGATGAAATTATAATCCCTTTTTATGATAAAAAAGAAAAAACTATTGGAGATAGTAAGCGCAGTTACAGCCAAACCTATTTCTGATATGCTGTTAGGTTAATTTCTACATCTAATTATCAGTAGGTTTCATATTCTTATCATTGTAAACTTGATTTTCTTTTCATAATAATACCTCTTCCGTCAAACTATTTACTAATTCTTTTTCTCTCTCCAAATAGCATTGATGCAGATTGTATCTGTGTATAGAATTATTTTTTGAACATTATTTCAATAAAAATTACTATATTTGTTTTTCAGATTAGATTTTTTATCAAAAGAATTAAAAAAGTTATATGATTATGAGTTTGAAAACAAAAGTAGAAGAGGCAATTAAAAATGCAATGAAGGCAAAAGACCAAGATGCCTTACGTGCGTTGAGAGCTATTAAATCATTGATTCTGTTAGCAGAAACTGCGGAGGGTAAGAGCGGGGAACTCACTAATGATGAAGAAATTAAGTTGCTTACGAAAGCGGCTAAACAGCGCAAAGAATCCGCCGAGATTTATAAGCAACAAGGCAGGGAGGATTTATTGAAAAAAGAATTAGATGAATTAGCAATTATAGAACAATTCTTGCCTAAAGCTATTTCTGATGAAGAGCTGAAAGTCAAATTGCAAGAAATCATTAGTAGGATAGGAGCTACTACCGCCAAAGATATGGGGAAAGTAATGGGGGTTGCGAATAAAGAATTGGTTGGGCAAGCCGATGGTAAGAAGATTTCTGATATGGTCAAATCATTGCTAAGTTAAAAAATTGATATGTTGTTTTGTAGTGTTAGCATAGATAACAGTGCAAAATTAAAATAGTGTAAAGTATGTTTTGGAATATTTTTGCAAAGCGTTATTCTGCCAAAGAAAAGGTACTTTTTCGTTTTCTCCGTCAGTCCAAATTATTTGAAAGACTTACAGACGATGAGTTAGCAGAGTTTGTACCTTTTTTGAATCATAGAAAGTATGTCAAAGGAGAAGTGATTTTTTTCCGCAATGACCCCAGCCAAGCCCTTTATATCATTAAAGCAGGAGAGGTTATGCTTAATTTAGATGTGCAAGACAAATTTGAGGAGCTAATCATTATACATAAAGGCGAATCTTTTGGCGATAATGCCCTTTTAGAAGGTGCAAAACGCAATTATAATGCTATTTGTCATTCTGAAAACTGTGAACTATATGTGCTTCCTCAAACCAACATCTTGACTATTTTCGAGGAAAATAATGACATCAAAGCCAAGATACTACATGCGTTTGCATACTACTATGACCAATATCTTTCCAATGTGTTCAAAGCGTATAGAGATACTTTTGCTTTTTTTGACCTAAGCGAAGCCTATCTACTCGCTAAGCGGAATATGAGCAGACCGTCGATTGAAGAATAAAAAAGAGCAAACTACTCAAAGTTTGCTCCTTTTTGTAAGCCTCTGTTATATGATTAGTACAATTAGGCGTTTTGACTTGTAGCCATTTCCTCCTTCTTGAGGACTTTGATTTTCAAGTTCTCATCATTGTTATCTTTGTCATAATCAGCCAAAATTGTATCCCCACTTTGCAATTCTCCTTTGATAAGTTCTTCGGCAAGAGGGTCTTCCAAGTATTTTTGAATAGCTCTATTGAGAGGTCTTGCTCCGTATTGGGCATCATACCCTTTATCTGCTAAGAAGTCCTTTGCTGATTCGGTCAATTGGATATTAAAGCCCAAAGTATGTACCCTTCCAAAAAGTTTTGCCAAAGATAGGTCAATGATTTGGTGTATGTGTTCTCTATGCAAAGAGTTAAAGACGATGACATCATCTAAACGATTCAAGAATTCGGGCGAAAATGTCTTTTTTAGGGCATTTTGAATCGTGTTTTTAGTCATTTCATCTACACTATTCCGTTTAGTTTGTGTATTGAAGCCTATACCCGTCCCAAAATCTTTCAAATCTCTCACACCAATATTAGAAGTCATAATAATAATTGTGTTTCTAAAATCCACTCTTCTACCTAAGCTATCCGTCAAAATCCCATCGTCAAGAACCTGTAAGAGAATATTATACACATCTGGGTGTGCTTTTTCTATCTCATCTAACAATACTACACTATAAGGTTTTCTACGTATTTTTTCTGTAAGTTGCCCGCCTTCTTCATAACCTACATAGCCGGGAGGCGCACCTACTAAACGAGAAACAGAGAATTTTTCCATATACTCACTCATGTCTATCCTGACCAAAGCATCCTCTTTATCAAATAGATAGGTAGCTAATGCTTTTGCCATTTCTGTTTTTCCTACCCCTGTGGGACCTAAGAAGATGAATGAGCCTATTGGCTTTTTGGGGTCTTTGAGACCTGCACGAGTTCTTTGAATTGCCTTGGTAAGTTTTTTGAGAGCTTCTTCCTGCCCAATAATCCTTCCACTCATCTCTTGATACATACCAAGCAATTTTTGTCCTTCGTTTTGCCCTACCTTCCTTACTGGAATACCAGTCATCATAGCTACTACCTCTGCTACATTGTCCTCTTTCACGGGATAAATCGTCTTACGCGTATCATTTTCCCATCTTGCTTTTGCATTTTCTAACTGCTCTATCAATCGTTTTTCTCTATCGCGTAGCTGTGCGGCTTCTTCGTATTTTTGGCTTTTGACTACTTGGTTTTTTTGTTTTTTGATATTCTCAATTTGTTCTTCCAACTTTACGATGTCTTCTGGAACATGGATATTGCTAAGGTGAACTTTAGCACCAGCTTCGTCCATGACATCTATAGCCTTATCAGGCAAGAACTTGTCTGTAATATAACGGTCAGAAAGTTTGACGCAGGCTTCAATAGCATCGAGGTCATACTTTACGTGATGGTGTTCTTCGTACTTATTTTTGATATTATTGAGTATTTCGATAGTTTCTTCGGGAGACGGAGGGTCTATCATTACCATCTGAAAGCGACGAGCGAGCGCACCGTCTTTTTCTATGTATTGTCTATACTCATCTAACGTAGTAGCACCTATACATTGGATATCGCCTCGCGCTAAAGCGGGTTTGAACATATTAGAAGCGTCCAAAGAGCCAGAAGCTCCACCTGCGCCTACGATAGTATGAAGCTCATCAATAAACAAAATCACTTCAGGTGCTTTTTCTAACTCATTCATCACAGCCTTCATTCGCTCCTCGAACTGCCCTCTGTATTTGGTGCCTGCTACTAAAGACGCTAAATCAAGCGTTACTACCCTTTTCCCAAAAAGCACACGTGAAACTTTTTTCTGTACGATTCTAAGTGCTAAGCCCTCTGCAATAGCTGTTTTCCCTACGCCAGGTTCTCCTATAAGGATAGGATTGTTCTTCTTACGGCGGCTCAGGATTTGGGCTACGCGTTCTATTTCTTTTTCACGACCGATGATAGGGTCTAACTTATCATCTTCGGCAAGTTTGGTAAGGTCTCTCCCAAAATTATCCAAGACGGGAGTACGAGATTTTTCATTGGAGCGAGGGTTATTGCCTTCTCTACTGCTGGAACTTCCACTGCTACTGCCAAACATTCGACCTGAATCATCATCAGGGTCATCAGTATCAGGACCCGATACGGGATTTTGTAAGTGGTATTCTAATAAATTTTTCACGACTTCGTAGTTTACGTCAAATTTATACAATATCTGTGTTGCTAAGTTATCCTCATCACGTAAGATAGAAAGCAATAAATGTTCTGTGCCTATGATAGGTGCTTTGAAGATTTTGGCTTCTAAGTAAGTGATTTTCAATACTTTTTCTGCTTGGCGCGTAAGAGGAATATTATTGAGGTTTTTGATATTATAGGTAGCTGTACTTTTAGTATTTCGCTCTATCATTTCCTTGAGTTCATTGAGAGAAACACTCAATTTTTTCAACAAAATAATCGCAACCCCTTCGCCCTCACGTATCATTCCAAGCAACAAATGTTCTGTACCAATGTAATCATGCCCTAAGCGTAAGGCTTCTTCCCTACTCATAGCGATTACTTCTTTTACTCTATTTGAGAATTTTGCTTCCATTGACATGGCACTGCACTCCTTATTTTTTCTTTTGTTTATATATTTGTAAATATAATGATTTTAATTAAAAATCAAAAATTTAACACTTTAAAATTCCCTATCTCTTTCAGATACGGTAATGAGTAGTTACCCATACAAAACAATAAATCAATGATGCTAAGGTTCTTTACAAACTCATTGCCAAAGATTTGTTGATAAGTGGGGTACATATACGTTGTGGATTGATTATCAGGCACAAATTGATTTCTAAGGTCTTGAATATCGTTTTCATAGCTTGCTTGGAATACTGACGTTGTGTCTATATAGATATGATGCCTCAAAAAATTAAGACACAATGTCAGTGTTTCTATGTTCAAATCTAATAAAAATTCATGTTTTTTAAAAATAATTGCATGGATTTCATCTTTCAAATGTTCATAGAAAGGAGCGTTACCGTATGCTGAAAAAATTGCCCCCCAATGCACTTTTTGCCAACGTTGGCTATAATCTACCCTAACGTCTTTGAATTTAGTGCCTTTATGAGTATTTTGTATAGGTACGCTCAATCTATCTATTTGGTTTGCTGTTTTGATATAACAACGATTCCTATACGTTTGTTTAATATAAAACTCATTGACTTCTAATGAAAGTTGGTCTGCTTCCAACAAAGCCGCTACATACTCAATGCAAGGGAAATAATGAGGTTCAATAATTAGTCGCATATTTTTCAAATATCTCTGTCATTCAAGTAACACTAAAAAGTGTCGTAAGGAGCAAAAATAGAGATAAATCTGGGTACAAAAAAGGATTTGGGTATTTTTGTCTAATTTTAAAGCAGAAGCACGCCAAGCTAAAAATAGAGTAGGTGCAGTAGTAGGAATAAATAGCTTGTAATTAGATTTTATTCTGATGCGATTAAAAACGTAGTACGATGGGGCAGTCATTCCTGCTTATCAGTAAATTTTGATTAACAAAAATTTGTATTTTAGTATGAATTTTTGAAAAGATTATTTTATCTTGCGACAAATGAGTGTATTGACATAATTTGATATACTAATTACGATATTAATTTTACCCCTTTATCAATGAATGTTTTGCGAATAGTTATTTGTCAAATAACTATAATATTTTTATATCTATTTATTAATCTGTATTTTAATCCTCTCTACGCACAAAGTGAAAAAGGTTTTGTCAGTGGAGCGGCGATGAGTAACCCCAATACTGTACAAGCAAGTTTTACAGAGTTAGTAGATATTGCCTACCAAAACCTAAGTATTAAAAATTACGACAAGGCATATATTCATTTCAAAATAGCACTCAAAGACCCTAATACCAATAAGTATCGTGATTCAGATGATGTAAATTGGCAAGCTATCAACAATGACTTTGGGGTCGTATGTGATACTTTGGGGACGCGCCTTATCAATGCAAATAAATATACAGAAGCGGTTAGGTACTTTGTAGAAGCTACTATGCCTTACTTAAGAGCCGATAATCAAGATGCCGTCTTTGATATTACTAAAAAAATGGCTCAGATTAGTCTTACCAATCCTGCGGGCGATAGATTTGACAATGCAGTAAAAAAATATCAGGATTTTCTTACTTTTAGAAAAATTACAAACAAAGAACTTATCGCTCAGGCACACTACGAAATCGCTGTGCTGTACGCAGAAAAAGGAGAGAAAGACATTGCTATTTTCTTTATACAAGAAAGTATTAGTAAATATGATAAGAGAGGCGAAAAAATTGCATTATACAAGAAATTAGCAAGTTTTTACAAATTCCTACGTGAACATAAAGACCATTCTATACTCATTTATGAGGATGCCTCTAACTATTTTAAGGAAGAAATAGAAAAAGTCATAGACCACGAACTCAAAGCCAACCTTTATCTCATCAAAGCTGACTTCGAACTCAAAAGGGGTAGAAGTGGTAGTTTTTTTAAAGATTATACCTCTGCAATTAATCTTTTCCAAGAGGATAATAATTCTTTGGGAGCGGCACAGACCTGCATCAAAGCGGCTCAGATGCTCTACGAAGCAGCAGAATACTCTAAAGCAAAGGCTTATCTGGAAGAAGGGAAAAAGATAATTAGCAGTGTGGGCAATAAAAATCACCCTGATGTCAAGACGACCATCAACCAACTGAAAGAAATGCTTGATGATGTACAAAGAAGAGAAAAATTGGAAACGATTGAGGGTAAGGCTGTTACATTAGATGAGCAGTTGGAGGAACAGCAAAGACAGTTCTTGACCATCATCTCATTGGTGCTGATGTCTGCTTTGGTATTTGTTGGGATAAGTTTTTATAATGCGCGTAAGTCCAACAAACTCTTACACAAGAAAAATACAGAAATTAACCAGCAAAAAGAACAAATTTCAGAACAGCATGAGAATATTGTCAAACAAAAAAATGAATTGGAAACTTCATATCGCAATATTAGCTTATTGAGCGAGATAGGGCAAAAGATTACGGCAACTTTGGACATGAATTCTGTTGTACATTTGGTACATGAGTGTTTTGCAAGTTTGGTCAGTACAGATGCCTTTGCAGTAGGAGTTTATAACAATACCCTTGAGCGTATTAATTTTATCTATCAGAGTAATGAAAATGGTGTAGAATTGCCAGAAAGAAGTGTAAGTCTTCAGAAAGAACAAGAGGCTTCTGTGGTAAAATGTATAAAAACAGGCAAAGAAATACTACTTAATGATGTAAATGGGCAGATGAAATCCAAGTTGTTTCTGCCTCTAACAGCGAATAACAAAATAACAGGAGTGATTGCTGTACAAAGTACAAAAGAGAACGCATATTCTAAGAGAGATATGAATCTTTTGAAAGCCTTAGCTTCATATACCTCTGTTGCTCTTGCTAATGCTAATGCGTATCATATTATCGAGAATAAAAATAAACATATCACGGATAGTTTGCGCTATGGCAAAACAATCCAACAAGCACTTCTGCCCAGCAAGGAAAAATTAG
Organism: Thermoflexibacter sp.; assembly: GCA_025455345.1. Taxonomy (GTDB): domain Bacteria; phylum Bacteroidota; class Bacteroidia; order Cytophagales; family Thermoflexibacteraceae; genus Thermoflexibacter. The sequence continues at coordinate 7,716 of JALOMS010000048.1, forward strand.
AAAGTGTATTCAAAGAAAGTTTCATTTTTTTCCGCCCCAAAGACATTGTTTCTGGTGATTTTTACTGGTTCTCAAGCGTATATAACAAACATATCATAGCGGCAATAGACTGTACGGGACATGGTGTTCCGGGTGCATTTATGAGTATGATAGGGCATACCTTGTTAAATGAAATTGTTAATCAAAATAAAATTACAGACCCCGCCCAGGTCTTAGGATTGTTACACTCTAATATACGCAAAGCCTTGAATCAGAGCGCGGAAGATGGAAGTGCGAATGATGATGGCATGGATGCTACTATTTGCGTAGTCGAGTCTATTTCTGATGAGCAAAGCAAAGTTACATTTTCTGGAGCAAAACGTCCACTGATTTATATACCATATCCATATACCGAAGTAAAACATATCAGAGGAGACCGCAAATCAATAGGAGGCTTGCAAAAAGAGGATTTGAGAATATTTAATAATCATGAAGTTACGCTAAACAAAAAAAGCCTGATTTATTTATTTTCTGATGGCTATCCCGACCAGAACGGTGTAGATAAAGGCAGTATGGGAACTAAACGATTTGAGCAATTATTGTTAAACCATGCTGGCGAATCTATGAATGCTCAAAAAGAATCTTTGAAATGGGAACTTGCTCTACACCAACAAGATGCAGAGCAAAGAGATGATATGACCATCATCGGCATTAGGATTTGAGTCGGATTGCCTTTAGCCTTAGACTGTTACTCACTACTGAAACAGAACTTAGTGCCATAGCCGCCCCCGCCAACATAGGATTTAGCATTATCTCCCAAAAAGGATATAATATGCCTGCCGCAATAGGAATACCTATAAGATTATAAACAAATGCCCAAAATAGGTTTTGATTAATGGTCTTTACCGTAGCCTTAGATAGTTTTAATACCTTGGGAACTTGTTGTAGGTCCGAAGAAATAAGTGTAATCTTAGCAACATCTAAGGCAATGTCTGCGCCTGTTCCCATAGCAATACTTACATCTGCTTGCGCCAAAGCATGAGCGTCATTGATACCATCGCCAATCATAGCTACTACTTTTCCTTTTTTTTGTAATTCCTTTACAAATAACCCTTTATGCTGTGGTAAGCTGTTTGCCTGAAAATTTTTCATGCCTACTTCGTGTGCTATTTTTTCTGCAACTTCCGCACTATCACCTGTCAGCATGTATATATCAATACCTTGTTTTTTGAGTTGTTGTATAGCATTGGTAGAAGAAGGTTTGACTTGGTCTTCTATCAGAATACTGGCTATAATTTGTTGATTTTCTAAAAAATAAACTTTTGTATTTTTTGTATGATTGAGAGAAAGATTTTGAGAGGTAACGCCATTTTCTTGCATCATATTTTCTCCTCCTACCCAATATTCATGATTGTGTATGTGTGCTTTTACCCCTTTGCCTGTGATGCTTTCCCAATCAGTGATAGATAAATCTTTATGCTTTACTTCTTTTTCTAAAAATTTAGCAATTGCTTCAGCAAGAGGGTGTTCAGACCTTTTCTCTATTTCATATAAGATGTTTTGATACCCTATTCTTTCATTTTCATTGATAAACCAATTCATCTCGATGACCTCTGGTTTTCCTTGCGTGATAGTGCCTGTTTTGTCCAATACGACGGCATTGACCTTGTGAGCAAGCTCCAAACTTTCAGCGTCTTTGATAAGCATTCCGTTTTCAGCTCCTTTCCCTATTCCTACCATGATAGCAGTCGGCGTAGCTAATCCCAAAGCACAAGGGCAAGCAATTACCAAGACTGTAACCATCGCCAACAAACCCTGTGTAAATCCATTTTCTCCACCCAAAATCCACCAAACAAGCAGGCTCATTACAGCTATTCCTAAAACAATAGGGACAAAAATACTCGCTATCTTATCGGCTAACTGTTGGATAGGGGCTTTGCTCCCCTGCGCTTCCTGCACAAAACGAATAATTTGAGCAAGTAGCGTACTACTTCCTATTTTTTCAGCTACAAACTTGAAACTTCCTTTTTGGTTAATCGTGCCAGCCAATACCTCATCTCCTTCTTGTTTATGCACGGGCATAGCCTCTCCTGTCATCATACTCTCATCTATCAAAGAAACTCCTGAAATAACTTTCCCATCTACTGGTATTTTCTCACCCGACTTCACCAAAATAATATCACCAATTTTTACATCACCAATAGGAATTTCTGTTTCTATTTCGCCTCTTTCTATATTTACTGTTTTTACTTGTAAACCTATCAATTTCTTAATCGCAGAAGATGTATTGGATTTTGCTTGCTCCTCTAACCATTTTCCCAACAAAATGAAAGTAATGACTACAGCCGCCGCCTCAAAATAAACATGAGGATGTAAGCCTCTTGAATGCCAAAATTCGGGATAAATAGTATTAAAAACACTGAAAACAAAGGCTATACCTGTACTCAATGCTACTAAAGTATCCATATTTGCTCTTCGGTGTTTTCCTTGTTTCCATGCTCCTATAAAAAAACGCTTGCCAAAAACAGATAATACAATGCCTGTGAATAACATAGAAATCCACTTCCCCATTTCCCAATCCATGAATAGCATACCTATCACAACTACGGGCAAAGTCGTGATGGCTGATAAAATAGTATTTTTCTTAAGCGTTTGATAGTGTGTGTGTTGTTTCTGCTCTTGAATAGTTTGCGCTTCCTGTTCGGTAGCAATCACCAAGTCATAACCCAAAGACTGCAAGGCGTTTTTGAAAATAGCTGTATCAGTTTCATTATCATTGTATTCTATGCTTGCACTTGCATTAGCAAAGTTTACGGAGGCACTGACCACTCCTTTTTGTGCTTTCAAAATGCTTTCTACACTGACCGCACAGGCAGCGCAGGACATCTCTAACACAGGAAAAGTTTGTTTTTTTATCATGTCATTGGACTGTAATGTCTTGCAAAGGTAACTAATTGCAAATTTTCGTATTTTACAAAATTCTAAGATTCATGTATATCTTTTTCTTTTATTTAAGAGAAAAATGTATTTATAAATTATTTTTATAGTTTTTTTGTATTATTTTTTAGAATTATCAATAAGCAAATGTGTAAAAATAGCAGTATATTTGTTTTAAAGATTGGATTAATTATGCAAAAAGAAAATGAAATATTAAAAAGATGGCGGCTGATTCTCGGTGGTGGTGAGGCAGATGGCATTAAGAATAGTCAGGAAGAAGGCACAAATCAAAAAAGCTTTCAACTAACTGAAAAAGAGCAAGGAATAGATAAAACTTTAGAGGCATTATATGACTCGGATAAGAAGGGCGGCTTAGGCGCATCTTCTCCCAATGTAGCGCGTTGGTTAGGAGACATAAGGAATTATTTCCCATCATCGGTTGTAAAAATAATGCAAGACGACGCACTCAAACGCTTGAATATGAAATCTATGCTTGCACAACCAGAAATACTGGAATCCATAGAACCAGACGTTCATTTGGTAGCAAACCTGATGAGTCTATCCAAAATAATTCCCGAAAAAACCAAAGACACCGCCCGTCAAGTAGTACGAAAAGTAGTAGAAGAATTAATGAAAAAACTTTCCCAACCGATGCAACAAGCAGTCATGGGGAGTCTTAATAGGGCAAGTAGGCACAAACGCCCCAAGTTTAATGAAATGGATTGGAATACTACAATTAGGAAAAATCTAAAACATTATCAAGCAGATTATAAAACAATCATTCCAGAGATTCGTATTGGCTATGGTAGAAAGCGTAAAGGACTAAAAGAAGTCGTATTGTGTATAGACCAAAGCGGTTCTATGGGGACATCTGTGGTTTATTCGGGCGTATTTGGCTCTGTAATGGCTTCCTTGCCTGCTATTACAACCAAAATGGTCGTTTTTGATACTTCGGTGGTAGATTTGACGCAGGATTTGCAAGACCCAGTTGACTTACTTTTTGGGGTACAGTTAGGTGGAGGTACAGACATACATCGAGCATTGACCTATTGTCAGCAAATCATCACCCGCCCCAATGACACTATTTTGGTGCTTATTACAGACTTGTACGAAGGTGGAAATCAAGAAGAAATGAGAAAAAGAATGTTAAGTTTGGTCAATTCGGGTGTACAACTGGTCTGCTTATTGGCATTGAATGATGATGGTGCGCCCTCTTACGACCACGCCAACTCCTCGTTCTTAGCAAGCCTCAATGTGCCTGTTTTTGCTTGTACTCCTGACCAGTTCCCAGACCTGATGGCGGCGGTCATCAGCAAACAAGATGTATTCCAATGGGCATCAGGACAAGGAATTCATATCTCCAAATAAATCCCTAAAAATAAAAATATATCTTCTTATAAGGGCTTACTACTAAAAAATGTAATTTTGGACTTAATTTATTAAAAATTTGATTTTTAAATTTTTAACCCAATATCCAAATCCTCAAGTCTTATGCAAATAGATACCCTTACACCCCAACATTGGGAAAGCTATGAACTCATTGATTCTGGTGGTTTTGAAAAGTTAGAACGCTTTGGCGAATATATTACTGCTCGCCCAGAACCCCAAGCTGTCTGGGACAAATCGCTCTCCGAAGAGGATTGGAGGAAAAAAGCCCATGCTATTTTTGAGAATAAAAATATCAAAGATGAGATGAGTGAAAGAGGAAACTGGAAGATGTTAAAAAAAATGCCTGAAAAGTGGCAGATGCACTACAAATATAAAGACAATGTACTCAAATTCAAGACTTCTCTTACTGCATTTAAACATGTTGGCGTTTTTCCAGAACAAGCGGCAAATTGGGATTTCATCATAGATAAAACCAAAACAATCAGCACCCAAAGCAAAATAAAAACGCCAAAAGTCTTAAATCTATTTGCCTATACGGGCATTGCGTCTTTGGCAGCGCGAAGTGCTGGTGCAGAAGTTACGCACGTAGATGCACTCAAACAATTGGTCAATTGGGCAAATGAAAATAGAGAAATGAGTGGCTTAAAAGACATTCGTTGGATAGTCGAGGACGCAGTGAAGTTTGTCAAAAGAGAAGTTCGTAGAGGCTCTATTTATCAAGGGATTATCTTAGACCCCCCTGCTTATGGAAGAGGAACGAATGGAGAGAAATGGGTTTTAGAAGAAGGTATCAACGAATTGGTCAAATTAGTGGCACAGTTGTTAGACAAAGAGCAAAATTTTTTGGTAATGAACCTGTACTCCAAAGGCTTGTCTGCAATCATAGGCGCAAATCTAATTCATAATGCTTTTGGTAAAAAGGATAATCTGCATATTGGAGAATTATATTTGGAAGATGGCTTTGAGAAAAAATTGCCTTTGGGGGTATTTTGTAGATTTTCTTCTCTGTAAGTAATTACCAATTATAATCTAAATTCAACATAGTATGAATTTATACGAAGAATAATCAATTTTCTTAATTTTTTGTGATTTGTACTATTTTTTGATTTAATTGGCATTAAATTTAGGTAATAAGAATTATTGCTTTGGTAAAGAATTCTGATGAACTCCCCCTTGTAAACAAATGGAATTTGCTTTCTTCCTGACAATACGTTAGATATATGTATAAAAAATATACTTTAATATTATTTTTTTTGTCGTTAGTTTTTTCTCTATGGGCGCAAGAAGACCAGTTAAAGAACTTGAAAGAAACCCTCTCACGTGTGAAAACTGAACGCTCCGAAATGAATTTGAGCAATGAATTAGCAATGACTTATCTCGCTAATAATGAGCCAGATTCAGCAATTCGTTATGCGATGAGAGCATTAGACTTATCACACATTTTTATTTCAAACGAAGATGAATTC
>JALOMS010000572.1 GCA_025455345.1 Thermoflexibacter sp.
TTATTGGTTTGTGCAGAACCAGAAACACATTCATCAGCAGGAGTCTTTTTCTTCTTGTTTGAGGAGAAAAACGGAACAGGAAAAGAAAATAGGAAGATCACTCACTTCTGTTTTGATATTATCGGGAACTTGGTTAGTGATTCTTCTAAAAATACCTTTTTCTAAGTCTTCTAACTGATTGAGTTTTTCCCATGCGGCAACAAATAGCTTTTTAGTTTTCTTACTTTCTTTGATAAAAAGTACATTGGAGTTAGAAAGCGTTTGAGTGTTCTCCTTCTCACTCATAAATACTTTGAAAGTTTCTGTTTTTTCATCAAAAAGGTTTAAGCCAGAAGCCCATCCCCCAATCCAGATATTTTGCTTCTCGTCTTCGGTGATATTCCTCACACTTTTGCCCCCTAACGAGCCTTTTTGATTTGGGTTATGAACGAAAACCTTGCGTTTGTTGCTTTCGGAAATTTGGTGCAAACCACCGTCTGCGCCTACCCAGAGGCGATTTTTGCCATCTCTGAAAACAGCACTTACCACTTGTTTGGTAGGGAACAAGTTTAAAGTAGAAAACTTATTTTTCAGGTTATCTATGATACTTATACCTGCCGTGTGCGTACCTACCCAAATTCTTTTTGCCGCGTCTTGATAAATGTATCTAATATTATTGATACTGATACTTGTAGTTATATCTTTTTGATAAACAATTTTTTGAATCACTTTATTTTGTTTATCTATGATACTAAGACCCCCGTTGTCGGTTGCTACCCAAAGTTGATTATTTATCTCCGCAATGTCAAAAATAGTGTTGCTCCCTATGCTCAAAGAATCGTTAGGGTCGTGTTTAAATAGTTGAAATTCTCGCTTTTTTGTATCAAACTTACATAACCCACCTTCTCGTGTCCCAACCCAAAGTATTTGCTCTTTGTCTAAATAAAGTTTCTTAATGTGATTGGAAGAGAGTGTGTTAGGATTTTCTGGAAGATTTTTGAATTGTTGTACCTCTTGTGTTTTCAAGTTAAGGAAAAAAAGTCCTTCGTCTGCTGTTCCTATCCAAAATTCGTGAGGATTGACGATAACAAAGTCATTGATAAGTTTAGTAGGAAGTTTCTCTTTTAATTCATTGGTAATCTGATTATTAAAGGATAAATTTTTCAAATCTAATTTCCCCAAAAGTCCATTATTACTTAGCCAAAGTTCTCCATTTTTGTCTTCTTTGAGTGCATTGATATACATTCCTTCGGTTTTGGCAAGGCGAATGACTTTTTCCTGATTTTTGTCGTAATAATGCAAGCCCTTTCCCGTAGTCCCTATCCAGAGTGTCTGCCTGCTGTCTTCGTACAATAGGCTAATGTTGCTACCCCAAAGCCCTTCTTTATCTGCTTGCCTAAACTTAAAAGGTTTGAAACCATAGCCATCATATTTGTATAAGCCGTCAATAGCACCTATCCACATAAATCCCTGATAATCTTGTAATAAAACATTGACTGTGGCACTTGGCAGACCATTTTTGCTATCCAAGTGCCAAAACTTAAAGTCTTGGGCGCGTGCGTAGTCATGCAAAAAAAGGAAACAGAAAAGGGTGAAATATTTTAATGATTTAAAGGACATGAGTTATAATTTTTGTGAATACGCATAAAGTTAGCACTTCATTGAACTTTGATAATAGACTTCTTTCAAAAGTGTTTTTTTATCGCCTCACCCCCTGCCCCAGTTGCACTGCGCCCTTCCTTCTGAGAGGGGAAAGAGGTACTTTCGCAAGAAGTCTAATATCAAATTGTTGCTAAAATAGTATATTTTTTCACAATCATTCCCCAAACTTTCATTTAAAATAATATCCTACTGTTACAAGCGTTAAGCCTGTCCCTAAAAAAGATTCAATGCTAAGGTTTGAACCAGTCGGGTAACAGGATTTGTACCTAATTCAACACCTGACTTATCAGACTCACGCTGAAAATAGAAAGCAAAAACCAACCTATCAGCCCCTCTATCACTGCCAGATACTTGGCAATGCCCGTAGCAGGTACGCCACCATAGCCCAAAGTAACAAAGACATTGATACTTAGAATTACTGCATTTAAAATCCTCATTATCAATCCACTGAAAATAAAAATAAGAAAATAAATAGAAATCAAAAAACTGCCCTTGACCTTTTGTTTTTTGGACTGCTCCACCCAACGACCTTCTGAAACTTCTCCTTTTTTGATAAACCATTCGTTGAGTTGGTAGTAGAATTGAGAACTTTTGTAAAAAGGATAGCCTACGATTTGGAGAATGAAAGGGACTTTTTGATGAGAACTTTCTAACTTTTCCCTTAACTCCTCTATTTCAGCAAGTTGACGGCTTCGTTCTTCTTGGTGCATTTCTACTAACTTTTTCTCTGTGGAAAAATATTGAATGTATTTATCCAATTTTTTGAGAATTACCTCTTTGCGAAGGTTGTCATTTTCGCTTGGAAAAAGAACATATGCCATTGAAAAACAAAGAATTACATAAAAAGCATATAGAATAGATTTTACAGGATCAGTACCGTAGTCGCAAAAGGTACTGAGGAATTGGTGCAGCTTCCATGTGAAATAGTTTTTAAGTGTTGAACTTTGCTGATAATCAAAGGCATACTTGCGTGTTTCTATGTCTTTCATTTCTACATAGCAAGCGTTGTAGGCTATCTGGTCGCCACGCACTTTGTAAATATTGAGCAAGGTGGCATAAATCGCCTTGTAATTTCTAAAATTAGCTTCATCTTTGAACACCAAACTATCTGTATTAGAGTGCTTTGTATTCAGTCGGAATGCTCCTTCTTTGTAACTGTCATAAAGGCAAGTCTTGTAACCTGCCAATTGTTGCCAATCTATGTGTGTGGAAGGGGGATAAAAAATGACACTTTCCAAGCCCACAGGCTCTTGAATTTTGCAGTCTATAAATTCCGTTTGGTGAGAAACCTCTGTGCCTTCTAAGTCCAAAACCATATTACCAAAATCCACTTTATTGAATGTCAGTGCATTAACTCTGGCAGAGATTTGCAAGTGCTTATTTTTTGCAAGGCTTTTCATCTTACACCTTCTAAAACCCAAGACTTCTATTCTTTCTTGGTTATAAAAGGAAAAAATGGCTAATTTATTGTCATTTTCACTATTCAGAAGCAAGTCATTATCTGTAAACTCAAAAGCACAATTGTTAAAATTGGTATTTTGTTGGTTATTCACAAAGTACATTTGCCCTAAAAACTTGTCTTCTTGAAAATAGAGAAAAGAACCTTCATTGTTATAAGCTGAAAATTTATTAAAAATACACTTGGTAAAACTGAACCCTAAGTTCTTATTTCTTGCCAAAGTAATTGGTTTTTTGAAAGTTACGTTCATAAGAATGGCTACAATATTGGCTTTCCATTCACAATCTGTAATGACAATTCTCACCCCAATCTCTAAGGTATCCTTATACCAAAATCCACCAATATTTTTATCTAAGTGGCTACTATCCAGCGTAATAATTGCATTTCTGAGGCGATAAACGCTGTCTTTGCAGGTTTTTATCTCCTCTAAGATTTGCCCAAAAGTCATGTTGCGTTTGGGAGAAATAGACTCTTGTGCAAGCACCTGATAATGAAATAATAACAAAAAGAAAAGTATAATATTTTTTTGAATAAAAAGTGTAATTTTTTTCATCTCCTGTTTTCTCAAAGTAATATTTATTTGACTTTGGTAGCACCAAAACATTGTTAAAAT
>JALOMS010000573.1 GCA_025455345.1 Thermoflexibacter sp.
GCTTTCGGGTTACTCCAGTCAAGGGGTGATTAGAAATACCGTAACGACAGGTTCGCGGTCTCAAGTCATTGGTTTTCTGACAGATGACGCAAGCAAAACAGTAACAACCTTAATTCCTGTTACACAAACAAGTATAGAGCGCAACCCTTGGGGAAGCCAAGTAGATGAAAACCTACGTCAAACCGTTGGTATCAATCTTAACATTCCTATTTTTAATCGTTGGCAGGTAAGAAATGGAGTAGCTAATGCAAAAATCCAATTAGAACGCAATAAGTTACAAGCACAAAATGTACGCAATCAAGTACGTCAAACCATCGAGCAGGCGTATAATGATGCCAGAGCGGCAAGTAGGACTTATGCGTCTAACAAAATAAGAGTCAATGCTTTAAATGAAACATTCAAAGTCCAAGAAGAGCGTTTTAAAGTAGGTTCGGGCAATTCTTTTGACTTTGCCATAGCAAGAAATAATCTAAATATCGCCCAATCAGATTTGATTAGGTCTAAATATGAATTTGTTTTTAGAATGAAAATTTTGGATTTTTATGCAGGAAGGGAATTGAAGTTCTAAAATAATCAAAAAAACCAAAAAAGCAAGAGTATAAGACTTTACAAAAAGTTTTATACTTTTGTGCTTAATAAAATTAAACATTAAAAATTTTATGGCAGAATATCAAAGCTCCACAGTTTTGGAAAAAAACAAAATCGTTAGAAAAAAGAAAAGTAATAGGCTGTATTACATCATCGGCGGCATACTAATCTCGTTGATTCTTTTGGCAATCGTAGCTCGCAGAGCAGGTTGGGTTGGTGGAGAAAAACCTACAGAAGTCCTTTTCAACAAGGTGCAAAAAACAGAAATCGTAGAAAAAGTAAGTGCATCAGGAAAAATCCAACCCGTAGTAGAAGTTAAAATCTCTCCACAAGTGTCAGGAGAAGTCATAGAATTAGCCATAGAAGAAGGCGACTCCGTGAGATTCAATGACTTGCTTGCTAAAATCAAACCCGATTTTTTGAAATCTGCATTGGACAGAACAAGTGCCAACCTTAATACACAACGCGCCCAATTAGAGCAAGTAAAAGCCAGATTTGAGCAATCAAAAGCGCAATATGTACGAGCAAAAGCAGATTTTGATAGACAAGAAACGCTGTTTGAACAAAAAGCGATTTCTAAAGCTGAAATGGACTTGGCATTGGCAAACCTAAGTGCGGCAAAGGCAGACTTAGATGCGGCTACCAAGAATATTGATGCTTCGAGATTTAACGTACAAGGAGCAGAAGCCTCTGTCAAAGAAGCAAGTGAAAATCTTAGTTTTACCAATATATACGCACCTATGGGAGGAACTATTTCTAAACTTAATATAGAAAAAGGCGAAAGAGTAGTAGGAACAGCTCAAATGGCTGGAACAGAAATGATGCGGATTGCAGATTTGAGCAAAATGGAGGTAAGAGTAGATGTCAATGAAAATGATATAGTCAGAGTAAGTGGGGGTGATACGGCGATTATAGAGGTAGATGCTTTCCCAGATAAGAAATTTAAAGGTATTGTTACCTTGATAGGAAATAGTGCCAAACAAGAAGTAGGCGCATCTACAGACGCTATCACAGAGTTTGAGGTTAGAATCTTGATGCTTAGCGAGTCTTACAAAGAACTTATAACAGCTAATAGAAAGTATCCTTTCAGACCCGGCATGACCGCTAACGTAGAGATTTTGACGGAGCGCAAAAGTGGCGTTATTGCCGTTCCTCTTGCCGCCGTAACTACTCGTACTAAAGAGGGTGAGAAGAAAGAAGGAAATACTCCTGTAAATCAGCCCAATACCACTCAAGACAAACCTAAATCTTTGAAAGAACTTCCTAAAGAAGTAGTATTTGTGCATAACAATGGGGTAGTTAAAATGGTGGAAGTAAAAACAGGTATCAGTGATTTTGACAATATAGAAATTTTATCAGGTCTTAAAGAGGGCGATGAAATTATCGCTGGACCTTTTTTAGCAATCTCGAAAACCCTTAAAGATGGTGATAAGGTTGTAAGTATGAAAGACGATAAGAAAAAGGGAGAAGAAAATAAATAAGATTACTATGAGAAAAGTATTATTTTTTCTGTGTCTTGTAGGGCTTTCAGCTTGCAGTTTGTTAGACAAAGAGCCTCAAATCCAAGTCAGTGATGAAAAAGCAATTACTGATGTCCAAAGTGCTAATGCGGCTTTGATAGGTTTGTACAATCAAGTCCAAGAACTCTATAATGGTCGCATCCAACGTTTGGCAGATGTATCGGGAACTACTGCTCAAAGTATAGGGACTAACTTAGCATACAGACAAATAGATACTTATTCTGTTACAAGTAATAATTCAGCCCTTCTCGATATTTGGACTATTATCTATAAGGGAGTCAATATTGCTAACAATATTTTAACTACTGTCCCTGAGATTCAAAGCTCTAATGAGGAAAAAAATCATCTGTTGGGACAGGCATATTTTGTAAGAGGTTTACTTTTTTTTGAGGCGGTTCGTATTTGGGGAGGTGTACCTAATGTCGCAGGGACTAATGGTATTCCCTTACCCAAAGAACCCTCTCGCAGTGTTTCCTTTCAAGAAAGAGCCTCTTTAGAAGCCTCATACGCTCAGGTAGAGGCAGACTTATTAGAAGCAAGCAAACTGCTCACAGATAATAGCCCTATGGGACAAGCAAATAAAATTACAGCTAATGCCTTATTATCAAGGCTTTATCTTTACCTAAAAAGATATTCAGAGGTAGAGCGATTCGCCAATGCCGTCATTGGTAATCCAAGAAATGCTCTTGTATTTCCTCTGACAGATGTTTTTAATAACAAGAATACGCCAGAGTCTATCTTTGAAATCCAATTTAATAGCATTGACCCAAGTGATATTAGCTTTTTTTATTCTCCAAAAAGTACAGGTGGAAATGGAGAAATAGCCGCTCATACCGAATTTTATAACCAAATAGACCGCAATGACGAACGCTCTCGTTTGTTTGTACGTAGCAATGATACTGGACTTTGGTTTTCTACCAAATATAACAGGCAAGCTAACTCCAATAATACTCATATCATTAGATTAGCAGAAATTTATTTGAATCGTGCAGAAGCAAGAGCCTATTCTAATAATTTCTCTGGAGCAAGAGCCGACCTAAATGCAGTCAGAGCAAGGGCAAATGCTATTGCAGATAATACGGCTAATTCCATAGAACAACTCATCGTCGCTATCGAGAAAGAAAGACGCTTAGAGTTATGCTTTGAGGGATTTGAGTGGTTCGACTTAGTCAGAACTGGGCGCGCAATCAGCGTGCTAAACACAGTTGCACGCTTTAATGCCGAACCCGCTCGTTTGATAGACCGCAATCGCTTAGTATTCCCAATTCCCTTCGAGGAAATAAATGCAAACCCTAAGATGAATCAAAATCAAGGTTATTAAGTAATTATCGCTCTTTTTATTGTAAAATATGCTTTATCGTGTTTAGTGCATTATCAAATACTTGCATACCCTTAAAAGGTACAGCCCTTATGCTTGCTAATGATTCCTTAGACTTTAGAAAGTTTTACTTGGTGTTCAATCCAAGGGTAAGTGCGTTCTAAACCTTTTCTTAGCGACCAAGTAGGCTCCCAAGCTAATTTTTGTCTAATTAATTTATTGTCAGAGTTGCGACCACGTACACCTACTGGACCTTCAATATTATTAATCGTAAGCCTTTTCCCAGC
>JALOMS010000574.1 GCA_025455345.1 Thermoflexibacter sp.
ATTAATCTTTCCTTCGGTAGTATAAAATTTATTAACGATAATAATCTTTTGATCTTTCAATACACAATAACCCGATTTGAAATTACCTTTTTCGTAGCGCAACATGTAATCAGACTCACCGATCATCTCTTCTATTTTCTGTAAAAACTGGGTGGTGTACTTAATCATAGTGGTATTTTTTCGCTTGGCAAGATACAAATTGCTTTTAAAATGGAAGTGCTCAAAAATGGTTGTAAAAGCGATTAAACCTTTCTTTTTGATAAATTTGAAGGCATGACAAAAAAAACGCTTTGGGTAGTGGTTGGGCCAACCGCAGTGGGAAAAACCCATTGGGCTATTCAATTGGCAAAGCATTTAAAAACAGAGATTGTTTCGGCAGATTCGCGGCAACTTTTTAAGGAATTGCAGATTGGTACGGCTGTTCCATCGGCAGAAGAATTAGCGCAAGTTAAACATCATTTTATTCAATCGCATTCTTTACACGAAAACTATAATGCCGGGCAATACGAGCGTGAAGCATGCGCATTAATCAATGAATTGTTTTTACAATTTGATGATGTTGTTTTATGTGGTGGAAGTGGATTGTATATAAAAGCTGTAACTGAAGGTTTTGATGATATACCCGAAATACCTGAAGAGATAGCTGAATCAGTTGAAGAAAAATTTAGGAAAGAAGGATTATCAGCTTTGCAAAAAGAATTGCAAGCGTTGGATCCTGATATAATTGATAAGATTGAAATGAGTAATCCGCACCGGGTAATGCGTGCATTGGAAGTTGCAAGATTTACTGGTAAATCTATTTTAAGTTTTAGAGGTAAGAAGGTTACAATAAGGCCGTGGCAAACAATAACAATAGGCTTAGAATTGCCCCGAGAAATTTTATATCAAAAAATAGATAATAGAATGGATAAGATGATTGAGCAAGGATTATTTGATGAAGCAAAAAGATTTTTTTCTTTCCATCATCTGCAAGCTTTGCAAACAGTAGGGTATCGGGAAATATTTGGCTATCTGAGAAACGAATACAACAAAGAAGAAGCAATACGATTACTGAAAAGAAATTCGAGGCGTTATGCAAAAAGACAATTAACGTGGTTTAAACGTGATAGAAATATTTTTTGGTTCGATGCGGAAAATGTTACAGTAGAAAAAATAATAGCTAAAAAAAATAAAGAGGCAACTCCGACTGAACCGCCTCTTTAACCTTCAACCCTTTTAGTGAATTATCTGTATTTCAACGCATGACGTCCGCCTTTTACAACGAAGTTTTGCGATTGTGTTCTCTTTAATTTAAGTACATGGCAAGCATTAGAATAAGTATGATTTTGTTTTCTGTATTGCTGCCTACTGCGCTTCTGGCTTTCTTTATTAAAATCGGCAGCCTGCGCCTGGTTTGCTTGCATAACCATACAAATAAGGATGATCACAACCATCAGCATAAAATTTTTGATTTTGTCGCTGATTCTGCTCTCTACGGCTTTGCTTTCAAATTTACTTATCATATCCCTCGCTTTTCGTATATCAAAGGTGGGGGCATTTAAACTGAAACGCTTTCAAAAAACGGGCACTTCACTACACAAGTAGCAATACCTTGTTAGTAACTGTTTATTTATAGATATGGAATGTTTTGTTTTATAAAAACCTTAAAATTTACTTAAAAAGTGAATTTTTGAAGATGGAAGTGTGAACAGAAAAAAGTTTAATAGACAACAAAAATTTACTTTTCCTACTTTTTTATCTCATGAAATCACATCACCTAAAGTGATACTTTAAATAAAAGGAAAAGGCATTTTATTGATGTTCTCTTGTACTTGTTCTTCGCGAACTAAATTAACCAAGCGATCTATTTCCTCCTCCCGGATTGTTGGCTTTGGAAATAACACCTCTCTACTAATACCCGCAAGCACCCTGCCCTGTTTAATATTTTCCCAGGCATTACAATGAGCTATGAGAATATCATTTAAAATTAATTTTTCTTTTATCATAACAGAGATAAAGTGCAATAAGGTTTTGGAATATGAAGGCGGCTTTCTTTGCTTGATGAACACTCAACAACTATAAGCAATACAAATCGGTCCGGGCGTATAACATCCCGAAAGCATATCATTTTTCGAGTAAGGCTAGAAATCTCAACGCGAAATTTCTGCGTTTGTGTTTCAACTAAAAAGCGCATTACACGCAAAAGCTTTTCAGCTTGAAAGAAAACCTCATGCCCGTTAGATGTAAAACAGATTAATATGTCATAGTAAGAAAAAAATTTATTTGCTCGTCCAACGCCATTAACCTGGTTTAATAAAAAAGGGGCGAAAGCCCCTTTTGATTAGTTCATCGATAGTACGTAGGCCATGTTATTCACATGCTGGGTCTTTACATCAACGTAGACTGATTCATAGTAATTTGGTGATACACTTCTGTAATGTATTTTTCTCACCAATTTTTCATCAGTATCTACCGGACGTATTGAGTACAAACTGTTAGCCTCCGCATTGCTTTGAGTAACAAAAACGATAGAATGAACCTCGTTTGAATTAAATTTCAAATTTGGTCTGTTGACATTGTAGGTTACAATGAATCTAATTCCATCTTGTATTTTACTTGAAAGCTGTACCTCTGCCTTTCTGTTGATAACAAGGTTATCATCATAGCGCTGGGTGTGTGCAGCAGGAAAATTCAAGTAACAATTATGTGGTTCCATAAAAAAAACGTCTACAAATAATTTTACGACTGTTTATGTCAAAGGTTGTAAAAAAATAATAAACAGGCTATTTTATAATTACCAATTTCCTTTTCTCAATACCGCATCCAGTTATTTGAGAGGTAATACTATATCCTACCTTATCAGGCAAAGGGCTTAACACTTTTTCTATCCGAAAATAAGAGTTTCGCTCTGGTGCTATGCACTTTGAGAAAAATTCTTGTCCCCAATCAAAACTTCGCGAAAATCTTTCAATAAACTCAAACTTTCAATCTAATTTTTTCGTGCCTTCTTTAGAACCAACTACTTTTATTTTTAAAGATTTAGCAATCACATCCTGAACCTTTTTTTGAGCAAATAACTCTTCAACTTTTATGTATAACGCGCCTTGCTTTGTAGCATAAACCTTTATCTTTTCTTCAGTGCTTTTTGGTGTCGATTTCTTGCCACCCTGTTTTCTACAAAATAAATTCTTAAAAATCATCTTCTATGGATAATTAAAAACAAGTTAAAAAACCAATTTCATTTAAAATGAATTCTACCAATCATTTTCCAAACTTATTTACTAAAATAAGAAAACTCCTGAGACTATACTAGGCTTTTCAAATTTTAGCAAGAGGGTTGTTTCAAAAAATGTAATTATATTGTTTAATAGAATTAAGTAATTAGCATTAATCAATAGTTTTTTGCTTTGCAAGCTCAATAGATAAATCCCTTGCTTTCACAGGATTCATGCTAGCAATGACTGGAGCAACTTTTACTTCTTTCATATTACTTACAACTTTTAATAAAATAGACATCTCGAGCTCATCAAAAATTTTTGCTGCATCTTTAGGTTTCATAGCTTCATAAATTTTTACTAAGCTTAAAATCTTTCCTTGCTCTTTTTGTTCATATTGTTTCATTAAATTTTGCAGCTCGTTTTGTAAAGTTTTTAGCTCATGAACTTTTTGATCGAGCTTATCTTCGGTCACTTTTAGCACCTGAGACCTTGCCGTTAAATCAGCTTTTTCT
>JALOMS010000575.1 GCA_025455345.1 Thermoflexibacter sp.
TAGGCATATATTCCACGCCTAACTTTGTATTTGGGAAATAAAACTGAATCCCTGTGCTTATCCCAAACCCTTGTATGTTTTTCTCATAATTGGAAGGAATAGTAACACATCCCGCAATGAATCCAGGTCCTAAAGCAGTCATCACAGGGCTTGTAAAGTCCACACAAAAACCATTACTGATTGGCGTACTTTTCCAAGATATGCCTAAATTCAATCGCAAAGAAATGTTATTGGTCTTTTCTACGTCTTTGCTATCCTCTTGCGCCATTATATGATTTGATAATAGCATTGCAAATAAGAAGGTTAAAATGAATCTATTAAACATCATATAGATTTTTGTTAAGATATAAAAATATACTATTAATATCACTTATTGTAATTTTTAAAGAAGTCCTAATGTAAATTTTAAGTCATTAGAAAATTCTTAATTTGCATACTGAGAATTTTCTTTTGGTATCTCTTGGATTTCATTCTTTTGACAAGCAAATAATCCTATTGTACAAAGAATAAATATTAGGAGTCTATTTTTGAATAAAAGATAAACATCAAAAATTTTATTTGAAATTTGTTTTTCTAATAGCTTTTTCATAAAAATTAAAAAATTTAGGTTTAGCACAAAGTGCTTTAAAAAATCAAATACGTGAGAGTAAGATAAAAAAGTTGCAACTTCAGAGAAACAAATACCAGCAAGAGGCAGTATCTGTTTGATGAAGCAAAGGAAAGCACGCATAGTGTAAAAAACTTACACTCAATATGAACAAATTGTTAAGTTTTTTCTTTAGTGGCGATTTGTCCAAGAATAGGTCAGCAGAGAAATTTGTTTTTTAGTGCAGGTACTATTTTATCTTATTTTAACTATGAAATATGAGAGATAATCATGACATTTGTGATACATACGATACTTTTCGTATTACATTTATCTTAACTTTTTATATGCTTACTATGAAAAATTTGAAAAAAATCTATTTTTTGTTTCTGGCATTGGGTTGCTTTGTCAGCCTCTCGTCTGCCCAAGAAGCCACAGAGTTCAAACTACCTATTCCGCTTGACCCCGCCGTAAGGACAGGCAAGTTACCGAATGGGATTACTTATTACCTTCGTAGGAATAATAAGCCTGAGAAGCGACTAATAATGCGTTTGGCGATTAATGCGGGTTCTATGCAAGAAGATGATGACCAGTTAGGCTTGGCGCATTTTTCAGAACACATGCTTTTCAATGGTACTAAAAACTTCCCCAAGAATGAATTAGTAAAGTTTTTACAATCCACAGGCGTAAAATCTGGCGCAGATTTGAATGCTTACACAAGTTTTGATGAAACTGTTTATGAGCTAATGTTGCCTTCTGACTCTGCCTCTATTGTAGAAAAAGGCTTCCAAGTTTTAGAAGATTGGGCGAGTAGTGCTACTTTTGACAATACAGAAATAGACAAAGAACGTGGGGTAGTGATAGAAGAATGGAGACTGGGACGGGGCGCAGAGCAGAGAATGTTTGACAAATATTTTCCTATTATGTATAAAGACTCTCGCTATGCCTCGCGATTACCTATTGGGAAAAAAGAAATTTTGGAATCTTTCAAATACGAAACCATCAAGAGATTTTATAAAGATTGGTACAGACCTGACTTGATGGGAGTGGTAGTAGTGGGGGATATGGACTTGAACGAAATGGAGAAAAAAGTAAAACAACATTTTAGCAAAATCAAACCCGCAGATAAAAAAGCAAGGAAAAAAGAGCTTTTCCCCGTACCTGACCATAAGGAAACCTATGTTTCTATTCTCACCGACAAAGAAGCAACCCAAGTGAATGTCCAAGTCATGTATAAGCATCCTAAAATGCTAATGAATACCAGAGAGGACATGAGGAAATCAATGATTCACTCCTTGTATAACGGAATGTTTGGACGAAGATTAGATGAGATTCGCCAGTTGGCAGACCCTCCATTTAGTTTTGCATATTCTGGGTACGGTAGCGAGACGCGTAGCAAAGACTCTTATTTTGCCTTTGCGATTGCAAGCGAAGTAGGAGCAGAAAGAGCGTTAAAAACCTTATTAGAAGAAAACCAAAGGGTAAAGAAATTTGGATTTACACAAGGTGAGCTTGACCGTTATAAGAAAGTGCTTTTGAAAAGATATGAGCAAGGGTACAATGAAAGGAATAAAACTGAATCTGAGCAATTTGCCCAAGAATATGTCAGTCTGTTTTTAGAAAATGAGCCTTCGCCCGGAATAGAATTTGAGTATGAGTTTTATAAAAAGCACCTTGAGCAAGTAACTTTGGAAGAAATCAATGAATTAGCCAAAAAATGGATTACTTCTGAAAATAGGGTAGTGATTATCACTGCTCCAGACAAAGAAACAGTAAAGCTACCTACCGAAGAACGAGTTCGCAAAATGCTTATAGAAGCAGGTACAGCCTCTTTGAAGCCTTACGAAGACAAGGCAGTAGCTACCTCTTTGATGACCAAAATGCCTGTGGCGGGAAAAGTTACTGCTGAGAAAAAGATTGAAAGTCTCGGCATTACCGAAGTTACACTTTCTAACGGAGTAAAAGTTGTATTAAAACCCACAGATTTTAAAAATGATGAAATATTATTGTCTGCATACAGCGTAGGTGGTCAGTCTATTTATGCTGACACTGATATGTACAACGCACAGTATGCAAGTGCGATTGTAGGGCAGAGCGGAGTTGCTACTTACTCAACTACGGATTTGAACAAAATGATGTCAGGCAAAACCGTAAGAGTCAATCCTTCTGTGAACCAACTCACAGAGGGCTTTAATGGCAGTTTTTCTCCTGCTGATATAGAATCTGCCTTCCAAATGATTCACCTTTATTTTACTGAACCACGCAAAGATGCAGAGGCTTATCAGTCTTTTGTAAGCAAGCAGAAGTCTTTTATTCAAAATCTCACTTCGAATCCTCAATTCTTCTTCTTGGACGCAGTTACCAAAATCACCACCCAAAATCACCCAAGAAGTAGCGGATTGCCCAAGGCAGAAGACTTTGACAAGATAAACTACGACCGTGCTTTTGAGATTTACAGAGAAAGATTCGCAGATGCAAGTGATTTTACTTTCTTTTTTGTAGGAAACTTCAAATTAGAAGAAATAAAGCCAATGCTCGAAACCTATTTGGGAAGTCTTCCAGCGACTAATCGCCAAGAAAATTGGAAAGATTTGGGCATAAGACCCCCTAAAGGAATAGTAGAGAAGGAAGTCCTCAAAGGAACAGACCCCAAAAGTTTAGTTGCTTTGGTATTTTCTGGAGAAGCCGCCTACAGCAGAAAGGAAGCATATCTCTTGTCTTCCTTAGCAGAGTTGCTCAATATCAAGCTCATAGAGAGCGTAAGAGAAGACCAAGGAGGCGTATATGGCATCAATGCTTTTTGCGCCCTTAACAAATTCCCTTACAGCAATTATACTTGTCAGATTCAGTTTCCTTGCGCCCCCGAAAATGTAGAAAAACTTACTCAAGTTGCTATCTCAGAAGTAAAAAAAATCCAAGAAAAAGGACCTGATGAGGCAGACTTGAATAAAGTCAAAGAAACACAAAAAAGAACAAGAGAAACGAATCTCAAAGAAAATCGTTATTGGCTTACTCAGTTACAATCATATTATTTTCAAGGAGATAACGTAGAACAACTCAATGAAGCAGACAAAGCCATAGATGTTTTATCCGCCAAAGCGATGCAAGAAACAGCCCTA
>JALOMS010000576.1 GCA_025455345.1 Thermoflexibacter sp.
ATATTTGTTAATGAAATAGTTACGTCCCTATGGGACTTACAGGCTGTGTTAAAATTACGTTTTCTACCAATATATCGTCCCAATGGGACTTTAATACAAGAACGCTTATAAAAGTTCAATTACTTAACGGAACTGAATACAAAAAACTTTTATTTTTGTTGAAATACTTAGTATAAATAAGAAAAATATCAACACTTTAAAAAATATGAAAATGAAGTTTTCGCGTAAAGATTTCTTAAAAATAGCCACTTTGGGCATGGCAGGGAGTGCTTTACCAAGTTTGGCAGAGGAGAAAAAGGTAAAATCTGTACGTAAAATGGTGAAAATCACCAATGTAAAAGCCTACATACACGAGAAAGCGAGCTATGTAAAAGTAGAAACAGACGCTGGCATTTCGGGTTGGGGAGAAGGCGACCACGAATTTACGCCTATTAACGGCAAAATTGTGGAGGAAATCTTGAAACCTGTACTGATAGGGAAAGACCCTTTTGATACGGAATATTTGTGGACGCAAATGTTTTTTGAAGGTTTTGAGGGAGGAAGTACGGGATTTGTGCCTGGGGCAGTGGCAGGGGTGGACAATGCGCTTTGGGACTTGAAAGGGAGAATCTTGGAAATGCCTGTTTCTAAGTTATTGGGAGGGAATCAATTGGAAAAAATAGCAGTATATGGTAGCTATGGAAGGCGCAAAAAAGGGGGCTTCAAAACGCCAGAAGCAATGGCGGAGGAGGGTCTAAAATTTGTAGAGCAGGGCTACAAAACCATTAAGGCGCGTATGCAACTCTATGATAGAGAGCGTAATCCACCGTTTAATTTCACGTATGATTGTGTGAAAGCAGTCCGCAAAGCCATAGGTGATGAGGTTGAACTTTTTATAGACTTTAACAATGGTTATACCGCAGGAAAGGCAATAGAATTGGGCTTAAAACTGTACGAACATTTTAACATCAAGGTCATAGAGGAGCCTGTTTCCAGCATGGATTACCACGGTTTGCGACAGGTAGTGGAGGCTCTCCCTTGCGAGGTCAATGCGGGCGAACACGAGTATAACAAGTGGCAATTCAGGGACTTAATCACGACAGGAAACCCTGATTGCCTCAATCTGGACTTGATAAAATGCGGTGGTATTAGCGAGTGCAAGAAGATAGCGGGCATGGCGCAGGCTTTTGAGAAGGAAATTATGGTGCATAATACGCGCCCTACTTTGGCGACTGCGGCAAGTCTGAACTTGGTGGGGTCTATTCCGAACTCCGCAAAGGTGCAAGAGTTTGCTGGAATGAGGCAGGAACTTGGGCTTAATCAGTTGTTTCACAATGCTTTAAAATTTGAAAATGGCTTTCTTTACATTCCTACGGAAATAGGGCTGGGCTTGGAAGTGAATGAAAAAGAAATGGAAAAGTTGAAGATAAAATGAGTTGTGTGTTGTATAAAATACTGATTATTAAATAATTATAAATCTAATGTTTAAATTTCTCTACCTTGCTTCCTTGTTAAACTTGTTTTATTTTGTGCTTAAAGCTCAAAATTCTCCTCCTAATGTTTTATTTATCATAGTAGATGATTTGCGTCCGCAGTTAGGTTGCTATGGTGCAAGCCAAATGCACACGCCTAATATGGACAGGCTGGCAAAGGAAGGGGTGATGTTTAGAAGGGCATACTGTCAGCAAGCTGTTTGCAGTCCTTCGCGTACTTCCTTACTTACAGGCAAATGCCCTGAAACCACGCAGATATTCGGCAATGATGACCATTTTCGCGCTCATATTGATAAAGTGGTTACGCTTCCGCAATATTTCAAAGAGCATGGTTATTTTACCCAATCTATTGGAAAAGTGTATCATACCAATTTAGATGACCCTTTTAGCTGGTCGGTCAAGAGTTGGATGCCTCCGCCCTCTCGCTATGGGAAACCCGAAACCTTAGCCTATCTCAAAAGAGAAGAAGAACGCCTCAAAGCCGAGGGAAAAGAATTTAAAGAAATCATAGAATATGACTCACTTACGGGCGTACCTATGCGCGTGAAACAGATGGGGGAGGAGGTAAAAGGTCCGAGTTGGGAAGACCCCGAAGTGGCTGATACAGTGCTGAGAGATGGCAAAACGATGAAAAAAGCCGTAGAAACGCTCCAAAATCTCAAAAATCAAAAACTTCCCTTTTTCTTGGCGGTTGGGTTTTCTAATCCACATTTGCCCTTTGCCTCTCCCAAAAAGTATTTTGATTTGTACCCTTACGAGAGTATTCGCTTGGCGCAGAATAATTATCCGCCCAAAGACGTTCCGAATTATGCTATTTTGAACAATGGAGATTTGTATAAATATGTTGATATTGAGGGCAAATACAAGGTTTCCACCCAAAAAGCAAAGGAATTGGTCAGAGGATATTATGCCGCTACGAGTTACATAGACGCTTTGATAGGAAACTTGATTGCTGAATTAGAAAGGTTAGGTTTGAAAGAAAATACTATTATCGTTTTAGTAGGCGACCACGGCTGGCATTTGGGCGAAAATAGTGTTTGGAGTAAGCAAACTAATTTTGAGATAGCAACTCGTTCACCTTTTATCGTTGTTCCAACGGGGAACTATCCACTTGCTGGTGCAAAACCTGACGCATTGGTAGAATTGGTAGATATTTACCCTACCTTGGTGGACTTGGCAGGTTTGAAAGTTCCAGCAGATTTGGAAGGATTGAGTTTGAAAAAATTGATTGAAAATCCAAGCCTTTCTTGGAAAATAGCCGCTTTCAGTCAGTATCCTCGTAAAATAAAAGATAAAAAACTCATGGGCTATACCATTCGTACAGAGAAATATAGATATACGGAATGGAAAGACCAAGCCAATGGAAAAATAGATAGTCAAGAGTTATATGACCATAGTATTGACCCAGAGGAAAATACAAATTTAGCTAAAAACGTTGATTATCAAATTATTATAAAAGAATTGGGCAAACAACTAAGCGAAGGTTGGAAAAAAGCAATGCCAAAGCACTAAGTAACCCAATTTATGTGATTTTTATTGAATTTTATATCGGAAAATCATTTTAATCTCATGCAAAGAAGAAATTTCATCTCCAATATTTTACTCGCAGGAATAAGCGGAAGTTTCCTGCCTCAAATTGGATTTTCAAATAATCAAAAACCTGTTTATCAGGATTTTCCCAAACTCCAAGACCTTACCCAACTTATTCCTACTCCTGTTATTTTGGACAAGATTGAAATGCTAAGTTTTGAGAAAAAACTATTCATCAAAGTTACTTCCAAAGATGGAATTTCGGGAATTACAATGGCAAATGAGCGCATGGAAAATTTGTATTCCCTATTCAATGGACTGATAGTTCCTATTTTCCAAAATCAGGACGCAAGAGCGGTTGAAAAATTGGTTTATAAGGCGTATTCTGATGATAGAAATTACAAATATGCGGGAAGTATGCCCCTTTCCAACTGCATAGGTCATATAGAAATTGCAATATTGGATTTGTTAGGGAAAACAGCAAAACTTCCTGTAAATCAGTTGTTTGGAAAGCCTATTCTTACAGAAGTTCCTGTCTATCTCTCTTCGCTCACGCGCGAAACTCGTCCTGAGGAGGAAGCGGAATTTTTGGCGCAAAAACTGCAAGAAACAGGCGCAAAGGCAATCAAAATCAAGGTAGGTGGTCGCATGACTTACAATGAGGAAACCATCAAAAGAGATAAGGCTCTG
>JALOMS010000577.1 GCA_025455345.1 Thermoflexibacter sp.
TATTATACTCAAAATCATGTGTTTTATAAAATATCCTTTAAAGTAATTGTTAATCAAATAGTTATGAATAAAAAAATACTTTATCGGGATAGGTGTGTTATTTTTTTATTGTATTGTTTGTAAACTTAGGTCTAATATATAGGACAAACGACAACATGGAAGGCAGGTTAGAGTAGTTTTTATACAAATCAGACTTTTAAAAACAAGTATTTATACGCTTATATATTTGATTATTAAAAAATTAAATTGGGCTTAATCTGACTTTATAAAATATCAAAAAGTGTCACTTTTAGTAAAATAAGATTCAATGGTTGGGAGAGGCAGAGCAATAGCACAAGCCTATCCCCACTCTACCCAGTCCCAACTGCTACTTTCATCACGCCAAAGCCCTCCCCAATAGGCAAGTATAAGCATAACGTGGCAATAGATGACTGCTTACAATAGTCAAATGATAACCACTTGTGCTAATGATGATGTGATGAAATGCAAGTTTGTCCATCTTGGGTTTATTTAGGAAGGTCTTAGGGCAATCCAATGAGTACAAACATAACACACACTTGTATTAAAAGCCAGTTAATATAAACAACTTAAAAAGGTTTAAACTTCCTCTAAAATCAATTCATTACCTTGATATTCTTTTAACAAAGTTTCATAATTCAATAAGGTATTGTCAAAGTTTGGGAAGATAAATTGCTGACTAAAAACATCAAAAGAAGGTTTTAGATGAGAAGGCAAACTAATAGATAAAGCCTTGTATAGAGCAAAGTAGGTCGCATAAGCAACAGTAATAGGTGGCGAACTTTGCAAATCAAACCAATATGTTTTTACTATATTAATTCTAAAAGAGCCAAAGGTAATAGTTTGCCTCAATAAATAATCGATTGCTATTTCTATTGCTTTATTATATACTCCGTCATAGTGTGTTAATTCAGGATAAGAAAAGATAATTTGGTGTTTATTATCTTTTATATATGGTATTTCATCTATTTCTAAGGCAATTGTAGCCTTGTAAGTAAGAGGATTTTTAAAATCGTCTGACTTATTTACTTTTAAAACAAAACCAAACTCTCCTTGCTTTTTCATGGTTTAAACAAATTTTACAAATATAATAAACATATAACAAAAAAGCCAAGCAAGAAATTCATCTTACTTGGCTATATGACAAGCAAATAAGCAATTATCTTTTATTCTTTTGTAATTAAAACTAAATTAAGCTCTTCTTTTTCTTGTGTAGAAAGTTCTATAAATACATCTCCTTCTAATTTCCGATAAAAAATTGTGTGATTATAAAATTCTTTATCTCTTAAAACAATACTCAACTCCCATTCCGTAATGGAAGGCTCTTCACATTCTACATTTTCTCCTCTTGAAAAATCTATATCTACATCTGTAATAATAAATTTTATCTTATGCTTTCTTGATACTGTTTCGTCTAATATTCTAAAAAATTTACTTTGAAACGATATATTCTCTCTGTAAACTAAAAATATCTCTTGCCATTCCGTAAAGATATTGGCTTTTACAAATGCACCAAATCTTTTTAGACCTGCATGGGACTTGCCAAGGGCAATATCTCCATATTTTTCTATCATATTTATTTTATTTTTAAAATGAATTTTTACCTGAACAATATAATTGTCAGGTGGGGTTATAAGAGATTTTTTAATAATGCTTATTACTTGTCAAAGAACTAACAATCAAATACTTACCTTAAAAAGAATTAATTGTGGTACAAATATACGCAAGTTCTTTAATTTATGCAAATTTTTGTTAAAATATTTCTATTAGTTTGGAATTTATAAAGACAAGTTAAAAGCTAATCAAAAAAATCCTTACTTCCCCTCTCTCTTTTCCCCTTTTCTGTTATAAATCAAGATTTTACTCATGCTTTCATCGGTTTTCAGGCTTCGGGAGGACTGCGAAAAGTAAGAATCTCCGTAGTAGAACTCTACCTTGCGTTTCTTGCCATTTTTGAAGGTGATTTCTGCGAAAGTGTCATCTGGGCGCAGTTTTACAAAACGACTGAAACGACTGGCAGCAATCTCCATTGTGGGGTTTTCAACCACTGACAGCGTTTTGCTACCGTTGTTGGTGTTTGCACCCCGCGTGTTATCACCAACAACACCAAATGTTCTCAACTTGTCCTTGTTTTGCGAAGCTATGAAAATCTGCTTGCCGTTTTTGTCAAACAAACTTACCAATGCCTTGCCGTCTTTGGGGACTACGAAACCACTTTGAGGCAGGGGAACGGGTGCAAAATTGCCCTTGCCATCACCTTTGAGGTAAAGCCCATAAAAAGCGTCCATTCTACCCATAAATACCTCATTTCCATAATCATTGCCTACCAAGAGTAAATCCAAATTGCCGTCTTGGTCTATGTCTTCTGCTTTCATGCCAAAAACAGGGGCAAACTGCGCCTTTATATGCAAGGGCTTAATAGCAAACTTTCCATTGCCCTGATTTTCAATATAAGACGATTGGAAATAGGTCGCCTTCATCTCCAATACCCCCTGCAAAGTGTCCTTGGAAAATAGGTCGTTGGTCGTTGCTTTGCCGTAGTTGGCGTAGCGCGGGAACTTGCGGCGCATGAACAGCATTTGCTTAATCATGTCATCGCGCGAGTGCATAGGGTAAGAGGCGCGATTGCCTAAGCTGTCATTCATAAAGCAACTCAACACAGGGTCAAAACTACCATTGCCGTCAAAGTCTTTTGCTAAAATAGTAATAGGCTCATTTTCAGTAGCTTTATACATAGAGTTTAGTCCTAAGTTCCCTGCGGCATAGTCCGTATCTCCGTCATTGTCAAAGTCCCCCGCGACCAAGCTGTTCCACCAACCTTTATAAGTTATGAGTTGTGAGTGATGAGTGATGAGTTTTCCGTCCTGATTTTTTAGAAAAGTGATGGGCATAAATTCGCCAACGATTACTAAATCAGGCTGTTGGTCGTTGTCGTAGTCCGTCCAAAGTGCGTCTGTAACCATACCGATTTTCAGGAGTTCAGGGGCGATTTCTGCGGTGATGTCGGTGAACTTGACCTCCCCCTTAGTCCCCCTCCTATTGAGGGGGAAAGTATTAGCCCCCAGTCCCTTCCCCTTTTGGGAAGAGGTGTTTTGCTCCCTCCCAGTAGGGGAGGGTTGGGGTGGGGTATCATTCCTCAAAATATAGCTTCTGGTAGCCATAGGGTACTTCGCAGGGACTACGCGCCCGCCTACGAACAGGTCTAAATCGCCATCTCCGTCAAAATCTATTGCCTTCACGCAAGATTTGACTTCCAACATTTTGGGCAGAGCCAACGTGTCTATCTTGAAATTGCCTTTGCCATCATTAATGTATAGTCTATCTTGCTGATTGGACGTATTTTCACCGAATTCATACGAGCCACTTGCTACGTACAGGTCGTTATCTCCGTCATTATCAGCGTCAAAGAACAAGGCACTTGCGTCCTCGTGCAACTTATTGACATTTTCTATGGGTTTAAGGGGAATGTCTTGGGGATTGTAAGGCGTAGGCGTGCTACTTTGGATTTTTAACTTCTCAGGATTAAAAATTTGTGCAGAAAACTTGCCCTCTGCGGTTTGAGTAAAAAGTGTTCCATGATATTTAAACGCCCCTCCTACAAAAAAGTCATCTAAACCATCACCATTCACATCTGCTACCGCAAGTGCGGGTCCCATCTGCGAAAACTTGTGC
>JALOMS010000578.1 GCA_025455345.1 Thermoflexibacter sp.
TAAGAAGTTTCGCAAACCACGATTGAGATTTTCTTCGCCTATGTAATCTGCCAAGGCATACATAATAAGTGAACCTTTCTGATACCAAACATACGCACGTCGGTCGTTTTGCATGAGCGTTTCTTCAAACTTACTTTCAAAGGCTCTACCGTTCAGGTATTGGTCTAAGCTATATTTGAGGAATTTTTGCATGGTTTCTTCCCCATATTCTTTTTTCAAAACCATGAGGGCGGAGTATTCTGCCAAAGACTCCGAAAGTTGGTTTGCCCCGCGCGTATTGGAGGGCGTAACTTGGTGTCCCCACCACTGGTGAGCAACCTCATGGGCAGTTACGTAAAAGCAATAATCCGTCTTATTGGGGTCTGAAAAATCACCTACCCAACCGAAAGATTCTGAATAAGGAACGGTATTGGGGAAAGATTGGGCGAAACCCGCATATCTTGGAAATTCTAAAATACGCATTTGGCGATATTGGTACGGAGTAAAATACTTGTTAAAATAATCCATACTGGCTTTGACAGAGCCAATAAACCTGTCCACATTGTAAGTGTGGGTGGGGTGATGGAAAATTTCTATATTGATTTCCTTGCCATTTTCGCCCTTCCAAACGTCTTTACTCACTTGGTAACGCGCTGATACTAAGTTGAAAAACATATCCATTTCACCGTCCATCTTATAGTGATAGTATTTGCGTCCTTTTTCTTCCCAAGTGCGCTGAATGTAGCCTGGGGAAATCGCAATCTGGTCAGGAGCAGTGCTGACTATCGCCTCATAAGTGATGTAATCTGCGTCATCATTGAATAGGAAATTGCCCAATCCCCAAGGGTCATCTTGTGGAGGCTGGTTATATTTGCGTTCTGGTAAGTTCCTCTTTTTGCGCTCTTTATCGCTACCTACTTCGCTTGCATTATAGCCAAAACTCAAATTAGGACTGACGAATGTGCCGTTGTGAAGCACCTCTCTTTGGAATCCCGAATTAGGAAAACCTTGGTAGGCAACCTCTTCCTCAAACTCCATGTTTATTGTATCTTTTGGGTTCAAAGTTTTAGGAAGTTTGTACCACCAAAATCCACCATCATTCCCTGTTTCATTTTGAAATAAAATTTTATCTTTAAAAATAGGTTTCAATTCTTGCCCATTGATTTTCAAATAATTAAGTTTGGCATTAAAATTTACATAAAGCGTATCTATGGGCTTGTCCCACTTGTTGGTCATTTGGGTAACAGTACGCATGAGAACCCTGCGCTCTTCTGGAAAAATATCTGCATAGAGTTTTACGTCAGTAATTTTAGGTTGTAAGACTCTTTCCAATTTGCGGTAGGCTTTTTCCCATTCTGCCTGTGCGTCAAGTTGCTTATCAGTATGTTGGTGCGTATTGAGTACACTGACATTGTAATAAATATACCCGCCTACGCCCAGCCAAAGGATTCCAAAAAGAGCAATAAGGCTGATATTCAATCCGTTCAGCCTTGTTTTTGCGATTTTCAGGCGTGTTTTCCAGAAAGTTTCTGCCCCGCGATTCCACAAAAGGCTTCCTGCTAACAGGAGCAAAGTGCCAAAAGCTAACCAATACAAATTAAACCACAACAGAGGTTTTAAAAAATGCCCAAAACCGTTCATGTCTGATATTCTGTAACTTGGAGTGTAGCTGTAAAAGAACAAGTTATAATCATAGTTGCCAAAATTTCGCAAGGCAAACATCAGTATCCACACCCCAATAGAAACAATATGTCCTGGGAATTTATTGTTCATCAATACATGAACAAAAAAGGCAAGCATGGTCAGTTGGATATATTCAGGGAACTCTATCAGATACAGGTCTGTAAAATATTTATCAAATTCAAAATTGAAGTAGCCTTTGATAACTTGGTTTAATACCCCGCAAACCAATACGAGATTGACCAAAATAAAACAAACATACACCATTGCCAAAAATTTGCTCCCGTAGCTCATCCAGTTAGGCACAGGCAGTGCGTCAGCGATGTTGTTGAATCTCACACTTTTATCTCTATGAACGACCTCTCCTGTATAAAAAATGATGATGATAAAGGCAAAAATGATATAATTAAAATCCTTGACTTCCAGCATATAATAGGTCATTGGCAATGCGGGCGTACCAAAAGTAGGATTTCCAAACCAGCCATCTAAGAACAAAAAGATAATGCCACCTAACAAGATTCCTAAAAAGTAAATATCCCTAATGATATTGGTAAATTCCAACCATGCCAAGCGGAACATATAGCGGAAATAAACTCCATTGGTAAATATTTGGTTCACCATAGGAATTTTGACCAAAGAGGTATTCAACTTATTTCCATCGTCTTCTTTTTTACCTTTGCCAAGTTTGACTGCTAAGAAATTAGCAAAGCTAAATTTGAAAATAGTATATAAGAAAAGTACAAGTGCAATACTGACCCAAAGCAATCTATTCCAAAGTATATTGCCTGTAAGTGCCAATAAATTAGTATTTTGCTCTATGGGAGTCCAATAACGAGTAGCATTATTAAAAGCATTTAGCCCAAAAATATCCAATATGTCAGCCAAATCTCTCTGCTCGATGTCTTGGGTCAGCGAAGCGGCTAAGAGATAGGCAATAAATACCAATACGCTTCCTGTGTAAGCAACAAAAATTTTGCGCGTAAGTGCTACTAAGCAGAAAAATAGCGTGCCAGAGAAAAACAAGTTGGGCAAAAGCAAGACCAAAATCGCATTGATATAGGCACCTAAGTTAAGCCCACCAAATCTTGCCGCATCTTCCAATCCAAAGAAGGGACCTAAGGCAGAACCTATCATCAGTGCCAATGCCGCTCCCAAACAAACCAAAAAAAGCACCAGAAAAGAGCCTGCATATCGCCCTAATAGATAAGATTTTTCATTGATAGGATAAGCCATAAAATAGCCCTTCGTATCATGCTCAATGTCCCTATACACAGGAACTCCCATGATAGCAGAGCTAAACATAATCGCAAAAACGCTCACCAAACTTATCATGTTGTGTATCACATAAGAGGAATTGATGTACGCTTTTTCACTACCAGGCACCCAGCCATTGATAGCGGCAATAAAAAAATAGATAAACAAAATCCCAAAGTAGAGATAAGTAGCAGGGCGTTTGAATCTATATCTGAGTTCGAATAAGAATATTTCTTTAAACATGGTTTTTCTTTTAGAATATAGTAGTGAGAATTGAGTAGTTAGGAGCGAGTAGTGAGAATAGTAGAATTAAGTAACTATGTAAAATTAATTTATATTACAGCTATCAATTAAATAATTGATTATTAGCATTTTGTATTAACTCATAATTCATAACTCATAACTACTTATTTATTTCCTTCTAATCTTTTAACATACATATTAAGCATTTTAGCAACTTCAATCAATTCATTTTGAATTTAGAATTTAGTAGCGAGTAGTGAGAATTGAGTAGTACATTGAATACCAACATCTTCTCCTATCTCCTGCCTCCTAAATCGTAATCACATCAACTTTTTGAGAGATGGTAGAAAAATACACATCTTCCAAATCTGCTTCGGCAGGCTCAAAGGAGCTATCGGGCTGATTATCACTCACTACGTGGATTTGCGTTTTACCAGCAGAGAGGTGAGTCGAGATGACTTTCAAGTCTTTGCGGTACTGCTCTATTTCCTTCTTTTCTATCAGTTTTTTCCAGATTTTCCCTTTCCATCTACGATGTGTGTAGAAAGAATGACAATTGTATTTTCACCAATTTCACTCAGTAGATTGTGGAAGCGATTGCGCTCGGCGGGGTCAAGACCTGCCGTTGGCTCATCTACAATGATAAGTTTAGGATTTCCTAAAAGAGCCTGAGCTATGCCAAAACGCTGTTTCATACCGCCAGAGTAAGTCCCCAAGTTTTTTTTGCGTACATGAAAGAGATTCACTTTTTGCAATAGGCTTTCTACCACTTCCTTTCTTTCTTTGGCATTGGTAATGCCTTTGAGGGTAGCAATGTGGTCGAGCATGGTTTCTGCGGTAATTTTGGGATAAACGCCAAACTCTTGGGGAAGATAACCAAGCACTTTGCGAACTTCTTGCTTTTCCTTTAATACATCAAGGCTATCCAAGAAAATAGAGCCTGTGTCCGCTTCCTGCAAGGTAGCAATGGTACGCATGAGCGAGGACTTTCCCGCTCCGTTAGGACCCAACAAACCAAACATTCCTTGGTTGATGGTTAAGTTTACGTTTTTAAGAGCCTGTACGCCATTGGCATAAGTCTTTGACAAATTGTTCCAGATTCTTAATTCCTAATTTTTAATTTCTCATTCCAGATTTTCAAAAGTAATGCAATTATTTTTAGATTCTTTATTATCAATTACTTAAAAATGAAAAAAATGTTAAGAAAGGCAAAAAGTGTGCGATTTTATTTAACAATCTGTGCGGA
>JALOMS010000579.1 GCA_025455345.1 Thermoflexibacter sp.
TGGCTCAATACCAAGCAAAACGCATGGGGGTGGATAGTAGGCATAGCAAGCATTGTTTGTTATATTTATGTATTTGCAAGTGTTTGGTTATTAGGAGATTTCTTGCTTAATATTTATTACTTGATTACAAGTGCTTATGGCTGGTATGAATGGAAATATGGGAGCAAAGAGCATAAAACTCTCAAAGTGAGCAAGACAAATTCTTCTATTTTATGGCTTTTGATGGCTTGCTGTGTGATAGGCTCTTTATTATTGGGCAAAATATTTAGCACCTATCCACAAGCTACACTGCCTTATTGGGATGCCGTTGTTGCTTCTTTTAGCTTACTTGCTCAGTGGTTAATGACTCGAAAAAAAATAGAAAATTGGCTAATTTGGATTTTTGCAGATATACAAGCAAGTGTTATATTTTTTTACAAAGACTTAATAGTTACAGGTTTTTTATATTTGATACTCACAGCTTTGGCTATCAAGGGCTACTTAGATTGGACAAAAGAATACAAGACAAATTCCTAATAGGTTTATTATCAGACAAAATCAAATAATGCACTAAAAGCGTATTTTTCCTCTTTTATACCAAGTTTTAGCGAAGTGTTGTAATTGGATAATCAAAATTATAAAATTTGCAAGATATAGAATTTCAAATACAAAGTTTCTTCCACATTCCACAAAATAGGGTGGTCATTCCCTTGAGGTTTGTAAAGAATTTCTCGTACTATTTTTCCCGCATCAATAGCCGCATCAAAAATCACTCGTTTGAAAATATCTGGCTTGATGAAATGAGAACAAGAGCAAGTAATCAAAAACCCACCTTTTTTGACTAATTTCATGCCTCTCAAATTGATTTCTTTATATCCTCTCAAAGCATTTTCTATGTTACCTCGTGTTTTGGTGAAAGCAGGAGGGTCAAGAATGACAACATCAAACTGACGACCTTCTTTTGCCCATTCCTTGAGCAAATCAAAGGCGTTGGCAGTAACAAAGTCAATGTTTGCTAAGTTATTAATACTTGCATTTTCCTTAGCAGTAGCAATGGCAACTTCTGAAATATCAACGGCTGTAACCTTTTTAGCTCCATAACCTGCCGCATGGACAGCAAAAGAACCCGTATGAGAAAAACAATCCAAGACGGTAGCTTGCCTGACAAAAGGAGCAATAGAAGCGCGATTAGCGGTTTGGTCTAAAAAATATCCTGTTTTTTGCCCATTGGCTATATCTATCAATATTTTAAAATTATTTTCTGTAATGATTGTTTTTGTTGGAAATTCTCTGCCTAAAAAACCACTTTGCTGACTTAAGCCCTCTAACTCTCTGACAGGGACATCGTTGCGCTCATAGATTCCTTTAGGATTAAACAGCTCTTCCAAAATTTCAACGATTTCTTTTTTGAATTGGTCTATGCCAAAAGCAAGAGTCTGAAGCGAAAAATAGTCGCCAAACTTGTCTATCACCAATGCTGGTAAGAAGTCCGCTTCCCCAAAAACAAGGCGAAACGAATCTTGATACCCCAATTTTTGTCTGTAAGAATATGCTTCTTGAATTTTTCTTTTGAAAAAAGCCTTATTGATTTCCTCTTTGAGCTGATAGGTCAATAGACGCACTAAGATGTGCGAACGGGGATTTGCATAACCTTTGCCAATAAACTTTTTCTTGTGATTATATACTGCTACAATTTCCCCTTGTGTCATGTCTCCCTTAGTATCAGCTACTTCATTGTCGTATATCCAAGGATGCCCATTTTCTATGCGTCGGTTTTTTAAAGGAGATAAAATTATTTCTGTCATTATGTTTTTGATATAAAATAAAAATTTTATCTTTATATTAAAAGTTTTATTATTCCTGTATTATTTTTCTTACAAAAATGATTTTATAAAAGATATAATTCTACAAAAGTAGTAATTTTTATCTAATCTTACCCTCAAATTCTATCCAATCTGAATTCTTTTAGAAAGTCATTATCGCAGGTTCAGTAGGTATTGACTGTTTCTTAATGAGATTTTTAAAAAATAAAAAGAAAGAAAATACCCAAGACTACTAACTAATACTTTTGTGTTTTTTTGTTAAAAAGTCATCATTTTCCAAATTTGTTTCTTATATTTGCATATACAGTAATTTTTTATTTTTAAAAGTTCAATCCAATGATGACAATGGCACAAATATTCGCTTTTATCGGCGGTTTAGGGGGAACAGAAATTATTTTTATTCTGTTTATCATCTTGTTGCTTTTTGGCGCAAAGAAAATTCCTGAATTAGCAAGAGGCTTAGGAAAAGGCATTAGAGAGTTCAAAGACGCTACCAAAGAAATCAAAAATGAATTGGAGGAAAGCGTAAAAGATGATACTAAAAAGTCTTAATTAGAGAGTTATGTTTTCATATAAAAAGAGATGACATCTTTCCTACAAAAGGTGTCATCTTTTTGTATTAATTTGGAGTTTTGTTTTTAAAATTTTAATATTTCATATTTCATGTTCACTTCGCTCAGACAAATCCAAGGTGCATTTGGGAAAAAAGAAATTTCTTGTAAAGAATTGGTTACTAACTATTTATCTACGATTAATACCAAACAACATCTCAACGCTTTTTTAGAAGTATATCAAGATGAGGCTTTGACCAAAGCAGAGGAAATAGATAAAAAACTAAAAATAGGAACAGCAGGGCGTTTAGCGGGCATGGTCATGGGCTTAAAAGATGTAATTTGTTACCAAGACCATCATTTGTCTGCCTCAAGTCGTATCTTAGGAGATTTCAAATCCCAATTTTCTGCTACTGTTGTAGAAAAACTTTTGGCAGAAGATGCTATCATCATAGGTAGGCAAAATTGTGATGAATTTGCGATGGGTTCGTCCAATGAGAATTCTGCCTTTGGTGCGGTTTTGAACGAAATAGACAATACAAGGGTATGTGGTGGCTCATCTGGCGGCTCCGCAGTTTCCGTACAGGCTGATATGTGTCTTGCTTCATTAGGCTCAGACACTGGAGGTTCCGTGCGCCAACCAGCCTCGTTTTGTGGTATTATAGGCATGAAACCTACCTACTCTCGCGTATCGAGGCATGGATTGATAGCTTATGCTTCTTCTTTTGACATTATTGGTACGCTTTCTAAGTCTATCGAGGACACAGCCCTGCTACTGGAGATTATTTCAGGAGAAGATGAATTTGATAGTACAGTTTCCAAAAGACCTGTACCTGCTTATACTCAAATGCTTGACTTAGACTATAAACCCAAAATAGCTTATCTAAAAGAAACTGTTGAAAATGAAGGACTTCAGCCTGAAGTTAAAAACAATATTCTCCAAACCATAGAAAAATTGAGGAAGCAAGGTCATATAGTAGAAGCAGTAGAATTTCCTCTCTTGGATTACATTTTGCCTACGTATTACATTTTGACTACGGCAGAGGCAAGTACCAATCTTTCGCGATATGATGGAGTCAAATATGGATACAGAAGCAAAGAAGTCAAAGACTTGGAATCTATGTACAAACGTAGCCGTTCTGAAGGATTTGGCGAAGAGGTGAAAAGACGCATATTGTTAGGTACATTTGTCTTGAGTGCAAGCTATTATGACGCTTATTTTACTAAAGCTCAGAGAGTTAGAAGACTTATTGCTGATAAAACCAAAGAAATCCTTTCTCAATACGATTTTATTATCTCGCCTACTGCACCTACCACAGCCTT
>JALOMS010000580.1 GCA_025455345.1 Thermoflexibacter sp.
GAAAAACAAAGAGATGAAAATTTGAAACAAAAAATAGCTCTTTGTGAACAAGCAGAAGCAGTCAAAGAAAGTAACGAATGGGACGAGACTTCAGATACCTTGAAAAAATTGCAAGAAGATTGGAAAGGCATAGGTCCTGTGCCTGAAGCCCAAAGAGATTCTATTTATGAGCGATTCAAAGCCGCCTGCGACCATTTCTTTAATCGCAAAAGAAATCGCAAATCTTCTCAAGACCAAGAGTTTGAAGTCAATTTGACAAAGAAAAAAGAAGTCTGTGAGGCAATAGAGAAAATGGCGAAAGAAAAAGAAGCTGATATTAACAAATTATTGGAGCAGTTAGATAACTGGTTAGAAATAGGATTTGTGCCAAGAAAAAGTATGAACAGCATACAAGATAGAATAGCAAAAGCAATAGATACCTTTATCAATGCTATGCCTATCAGCTCAGATGAAAAAGAAAAACAAAGATTTACTGCCCAAATCAAGCTCATGGGCAACGCAGGCAATTCTGACCGAAAGATGATTAGGAAAGAGCAAACACTTCGCAAGCGCATCAATGCAATAGAAAATGACATTGCGCTCTGGAAGAACAACTTAGAGTTTTTTGCTCAATCTAAAACAGCAGATAAGCTACGATTAGAATTTAATAGTAAGATAGCTGAAGCAACTAAAGAGTTAGAATCTCTTAAACTTCAACTACGAGTATTACAAAATATGTAATTGATTATTTGTTTTTTATATGAAAAGCTAATTCGTAAATGGATTAGCTTTTTTAATTTTGTAGCTAATTTTATCTTAGCACATATCCACCGTATAATTTTTTATTTGTAATTTACAAGAAAATGATTTTGTCAGATATAGAAATATTAAAAGCAATAGAATCAAAACTTATTGTGGTTGAGCCATTTAGAGATGAATGTTTAGGCACAAACTCATACGATGTTCACTTAGGAAAGTATTTGGCTACTTACAAAAATGAGATTTTAGACGCACGTCATCACAATGAAATTGAGATTTTTGAGATACCAGACGAGGGTTTTGTGCTACAGCCCAATACCTTATATCTTGGAGCAACGCAGGAATATACAGAAACCCATGCTCATGTCCCTTTCTTAGAGGGTAAGTCAAGTGTAGGTCGCTTAGGAATAGACATTCATGCTACGGCAGGCAAAGGAGATGTAGGCTTTTGTAATCATTGGACATTAGAGATTTCTGTTTCTCACAAGGTACGTATTTATACAGGTATGCCTATTGGACAATTGATTTTTTTTAAAGTAGAAGGGCAAATTCTCAACTATTACAACAAAAAAAATAATGCTAAATACATAGAAAGAAGTGATAAACCAGTAGAATCTATGATGTGGAGAAATAAATTTTAGTTTTGGCTTATGAATACAAAGAAAATAGGAAGTTACCCCACTGCAAGCGTCTTAATTACCGTTGCTACGGCTCTTTTTATGGTAGGTTTATTTGCTTTATTAGCACTGCACGCTACCACGCTTACAGATATTTTACAAAAAAACATAGAAATCCAAGTATATTTGGAGCGAGATATGGACGAGGCTTCTCGTAATCAAATCTTAGAAAGTCTAAGCCAACAAGAGTTTGTAGAATACGAAGGCAAACAAGCTCGTATTCGTTTCTTGTCCAAAGAGCAAGCTGCTCAAAAGCTCATGGAGGAAACAGGAGAGAACTTTATAGAATCACTTGGAACAAATCCCTTGCGAGATACTTATCTTGTTAATATCAAAAGGGACTATTATAACAAAGAAAAACTCACCCAAATCAGAAAAAAATTAGAAGCAACTTCTGGTATCTACGAAGTAGTGTATTCTGAAAGTATGATTGAAAAAATCAACCAAAATCTATCTACTATTGGGGGGATAATTATTATTTTTGTGATAATTCTTATCATTACTGTATTTATATTGTTAAACAATGCTATCAAACTTGCTCTTTTTTCTCAAAGATTTTTGATTAGAAGCATGCAGTTAGTAGGAGCAACAGACCTATTTATCAAAAAACCATACTTAAAACGAGCCGCATGGCAGGGTTTATTAGGCGGATTAGTTGCGTGCATTTTATTATCTATATTACTTTTCTATCTCAATGTCCAAATTCCTGAATTAAAAACTGTTCAAAGTTATCTAAGCATTGCTATCTTGTTCGTCGGCTTAATATTGATAGGCATTTTTATCTGTCTGGCGAGTGCCTACTTTTCTGCCAACCGCTATCTCAATATGTCATTAGATGAGCTATATTGAATAGCTATTTCCAAGTAAATTTGTAAACTTTTCCAATAAACTTTTCAATATTTTATACACTCTACCTAACTTATATTTTTCATTTCTAATAAGTTAGATTTTTTGTGCATTTTTGTTTCATCAAATTTTTATAAAATACTCTATGGAAACCAATATTACACTTGACCAAATACATATCCGCACTACATTCAAAGCAGGAGATTTAGGATATATTGTCTATTTACATGGGAAAATTTACATGGAGGAATACCAATTTAGTAGGTCTATCGAGACGTATGTTGCTAAAAGTTTATGCGAATTTATAGAGAGCTATAATCCTGAAAAAGAGCATATTTGGATATGCGAGTATGAAGGTAAGATAATAGGTTCGTTAGCTTTGGTCAATAGAGGAGAAAAAGCACAACTGCGTTATTTTATCTTAGAAAAATCATTTAGGGGAATTGGCTTAGGAACAAAGCTGATGGATTTATTTATGCAGTTTTTGCAAGAAAAAGAGTATCATTCTGCTTATTTGCTGACCACAGACGGACTCCCTGCTTCGGCGCATCTTTATCAAAAATATGGCTTCAAATTAGTAGAGCAATATAATTCTTTGGCTTTTGGAAAGCCTTTGCACGAACAGAGATATGAACTAAACTTGTAAAATAAAGTGTACTATTTTTCACGGCTAATGTATTCTTTTTTACTATATTACTGCCTTTCTCATACAATTTTAAACAACTTTACTATTAAATTTTTGAAAATGAAAATCCATATATTTATTTTTTTTCTTGTAATTATACTCATTACAAATGCTTCAGCCCAACAAATCGCTCTTTTTGAGGTAAACATTGGGACTAATCAAAGCAACCTTGCTGTACCCATGCAAATTAATTTAGACCCTTTGACTTTTCTCCCAGAGGACGAACTTGTATTGTATTTATTAGATGGCAAAACCAAACAGTCTATCCCTTTCCAAGTCAAATCAGCAGAAACTCGCACATTGCATTGGTTATTAATGCCCAATCAGAAAAAGCTAACTTATATTTTAGAAAAAGGCAAAAAGACAAAAAGTCATCAAGAATTAGCTATTGCTAAGACAGAAGGAAAACTCATTGTCAAGGCAGGAACTAAAAACTTGCTCAACTATCAATATGAAACGCTGTATCCACCTAAAGGTGTAGATACTATATTCAAACGCAATGCTTTTATCCACCCATTGTTATCTCCTCATGGACAAGAACTTACACGCATACAACCCCCAGACCATTACCATCATTACGGCATTTGGAATCCTTGGACAAGGGTTCTTTTTGAAGGGGATACGGTTGATTTCTGGA
This sequence comes from Thermoflexibacter sp., assembly GCA_025455345.1. Taxonomy (GTDB): domain Bacteria; phylum Bacteroidota; class Bacteroidia; order Cytophagales; family Thermoflexibacteraceae; genus Thermoflexibacter. Next base: position 3,584 of record JALOMS010000580.1, read on the forward strand.
ATTTATATGATAAAAAAGGAACTGTTAGATTTGCCAACTTTACCTCACAATCAAGCGGTCAGATATTTTCAGAATTTGAGGCTGTTCATCA
>JALOMS010000581.1 GCA_025455345.1 Thermoflexibacter sp.
TTGTCCCATTCCTCTTGGAGAGCTAAGATTTCTTTGGTTTTCTGATTCCAATCCGAAATTCTATCAGAATTAAATTCAGGAAAGCCTTCTATTTTCAGACAAAGCTCTTGTTTTTGCTTCATATTTTCTTCCAAGCGTTTTTTTACGCCGTCCAAGAAAGAGCGTTTTTTGTCATAAAGTTTATCTGAAGCGGTCTTAAAACGTTGCCAAAGAGCTTCTTGTTCTTCTCTTGGTACATGACCTATGGAGCGATATTCTTCGTGGAGTTTGTTGAGTTGGGCTATTGCATCATTGATATTTGCTAAGTCAAGCAGGGCTTCTGCTTTTCTACAAATCTCATTTTTCGCTTCTAAATTTTTCTTTCTATCTAACTCAACTAATTGATTATCAATATTTTTTTGGCTATAAAAGCGGTCAAGTAGTGCATTATACGTTTCGTAGAGTTTTTCTGTTTCGGAGGGGGGAACTACTCCCGTTTCTTTCCATTTTTTTTGTAATTCCTTAAGTTGGTCTATGGACTGTTTGGTAGTATCTCCAGACTCTACAATTGTTTTTATTTGTTTAATAATGTCGTTTTTGACTTCCAGATTTCTATGTCTTTTATTTTCTTGGTCAGAAAAGTATTTTGCTTTTTTCTCTTTTAAAGCCTTATAATTGGCATAAAACTTTTCAATAACAGCATCTTGCTTATATACGAAACCATCTTCTTCGCCTCCAGCCTCTACATATTTTTTCAACAAAGTTTCTTTTTCTTCACGATTAATTCTGTCTATTTCTATTTTGAGAAGACGCAATATACCATCTATTTTGCGAAAACTTGTTTCTTTGGCTAAGATTTCAGTTTCAGCAAGAAGTTGTTCTTTAGTGTAGAGAGAATAGTCTTTGTCTTCGCTTTCTTCGTTTAGCTCATGCTCTTCCTCATGCTCTTCTATGGGAGTTTCTGCAATGACAGGTTCTTCAGAAGTAACTTGGGAAATGATTTCTGTGGCTTTTTCCTCTACAGATGTCTCCTCCAAAGGGGTATTTTCTAATTCGTTTGCTACGATCTGCTCGCTATCGTGAACGTTGATTTCGTTATCCATCATATTATTTTTTCAAGATGATATTACTAAAACTGACAATTACAACAATATGTAAAACCAAATGTTTGTAATGTTTACATATTGTACCGTAAAACATTAAAATATAGGTTTGAAAAATGTGGTTTTCAAAAATTGAAAGGCAAAGATAAATAATAGAATTGAATTTTAAAAATTTAACAACAAATTACCAAGATTATTTACAGGATTAATTGAGGCGCGGGTCGTCGGGAAAACTGGCAAATACCTTGTATCTTCCACCCATAGTACGCAGAATACTACGCCAAAGTTCTTCTGGAGGTATTTGAAAGATTTGATGGAGATTTATTTTAGAAATAATCCATGAGTTTTGTTCTAATTCACTATGCAGTTGCTGTTTGCCCCAGCCACTATAACCCATAAAAAATCGGCAATTGCTTGAGTTTACCATGCCACTATCTGCATAAATACGCAATTGGTCAAAATTTCCTCCCCAAAATACTCCATTTTTGAGAGGAATCGCATCTTCGAGTGTGTCAAAGGTATGAATGAAATGCAAAGTGTTCTGTTCTACGGGACCTCCAAGGAAGACTGTATTTTGTACTGATTCGGCTTCGATAAGCTCTGCTACACTAATATCAGTAGGTTTGTTTAGGATAAATCCAAAAGAGCCAGTATCAGGTTTATGGTCGCAAATAAGAACTACTGACCGTTCAAAATTTGGGTCAGGCAAAAATGGCTCTGAAATAAGTAGATAACCTGTTTCTACTTTCAAATCTGTATTTAAGTTTTTGGAGAGACCCTCTATCATAGCTTTTATTTCAGTTAGATGATTTTTTAAGGTGTGATTTGACTTAGATAAGGCATAAAAATACAGATTTTTTGAAATAAAGAAAAAAATTAATAGAAATTACCATTTGGAACTAAATTTTTTGTTTGGGTAGTCAGTAACTATCTTCTTTAATATTTTTACTTTTGCGCTTTCAAATGAATGATGGAAGTTTTAGCTTCCTAAACACTTAAATTACATGAAAATAGGTATAGTCTTGTCGGGAGGGGGAGCGCGGGGGATTTCTCATTTAGGCGTATTAGAAGCGTTGGAAGAGCATGGGATACACCCTTCTCACTTATCGGGAGTAAGTGCAGGTGCCATCGTAGGAGCTTTGTATGCCGCAGGCAATAGACCATGGGAAATTTTACACTTTATTCTTAAAACAAAACTTTTTAAATTTTTTAAGCCAGATACAAGTCTTACAGGTTTGCTTAGGATAGAATCCACAGAAAAACTCTACGAAAAAATGCTTAAAGAGAACTCATTTGCAAGTTTGAATATCCCTCTGAGCGTTTCGGCTACGGATATAGAACGTGGAGAAACAGTGTATTTTTCACAAGGAGAATTGATAAAACCCTTGCAGGCTTCCTCTTGCGTACCTGTATTGTTTGCACCTGTGGAGATAAATGGAAAGTTTTATGTAGATGGAGGTATTTTGAACAATCTCCCTGTAGAGCCTCTGGAAAATACTTGTGATTATATCATTGGGGTACACTCTAACGCATTACCTACCCAATTCAAAATCACCAATATCAAACAAATGATAGAGCGGTCGCTACATTTGGCTATTAATACGAATATAGAAGAACGCAAGAAAAAGTGTCATTTTTTCATCGAGCCACCTAGAATGGCTTTTTTTGGAGTCTATGACGTGGCAAAAGCGCAAGAAATTTACCAAGTAGGTTATGAATATACCAAAGAATATATCAAAAGATTACCTGTTTTTGACTAATCTAAAAAAGAAATAGCATGAAAAAAACAGTAGTTATCAATGTAGTAGGACTTACTCCAGCTTTGATAGGGCAACATACTCCTTTCTTAAGTCATTGGATAGCCCAATCTTCGGTTGCTTCTATTAAACCTGTATTACCTGCGGTAACTTGTTCGGCACAAGCTACTTATTTGACAGGAAAGTACCCAAGCGAACATGGTATAGTGGGCAATGGATGGTACTTCGAAGAAGAATGTGAGATAAAGTTTTGGAGACAGTCCAACAAACTCATTCAGGCAGAGAAAATTTGGGAGAAAGCAAAAAAAATGGATTCTTCCTTTACTTGTGCAAACCTGTTTTGGTGGTACAATATGTACTCGTCCGTAGATTATAGCCTTACTCCGCGCCCACAATATTGGGCAGATGGTCGCAAAATGCCCGATTGCTATTCTTTTCCCTCAGATTTAAGGGACAGATTACAAGATAAGTTGGGTATTTTCCCTTTGTTTGACTTTTGGGGACCTCGTACCTCTATCAAGTCCAGTCGTTGGATAGCAGATGCGGCTAAGTTAGTCGAAGAATGGTATGCACCTACACTCACATTGATTTATCTTCCACACTTAGATTATAACCTACAACGTTATGGTAATCACCACGATAGTGTTCTTAAAGATTTGCAGGAAATAGATGGAGTTTGTAAGGATTTGATTACTTTTTACGAGAGGCGCGGCGCGCAGGTGCTTGTTCTTTCCGAGTATGGCATTACCAATGTCAGCAATCCTATTCACTTGAATAGAATATTGAGAAATCATCATTATATCAACGTGCGGATAGAAAATGGCTT
>JALOMS010000582.1 GCA_025455345.1 Thermoflexibacter sp.
ACTTGATCCTTGTCAATGTATTCTGATAAAATTCCAAAAAGTAAAATAGTCATAAAATATTGTTTATTATGTTGGTTTTCTTGACCAAATTTAATTCTTCAAATATGGTTGGTGGAGAACATTTAAGGTTCATTTTAATTTAGTCCGGAGATTTGTTCGCTTTAATAAAGTAAGCTTTCAATTTTTCTAAATCTTCAGGCTTGTTGCAATTTAGTAAAATTTCGTCATCAATCCACGCATCTACGGAATAGATTTGTATATTTATTTTCTCTAAAAAATCCATCATTTTGTAATTTCCATTTTGAATTTGATTTGTAATCACTGGTAAAATACACTTATGATAAATACCAATTAGAGGATACAAACGCTCTTTAAAACTCACAACAGTACATGGTCCTTTTGCATGATTCGCAAGTGTTTGTAGCACCTGAGTCGGAAACAGAGGAATATCACATGACAAATAACACACATAGGAAGTTGGAGCATGTTTCAATGACTGATAAAGGCCTCCCAATGGTCCTATTTGTGGGTTATTGTCCGAAATAGACTGTAGCCCATATTTTGTGTTTTCACTCTCTTTTGTAACCAGAATGGGGCTATACCCTAACTTTTTAATAGCATGCGTTATCCGTTCTAAGAATGTATATTCTCCCAAAACTAGATTTGCTTTGTCGTATTTCATACGCGAACTATTTCCTGCTACGGTAATATAAAAAGTTATGTCCATATCAGTTTTATTACAGCAATTAAAAGTACCAATGCTAAAATCTTTTTTAGTAAAGATTCATTAAAACGATTGGCTCCAAAATACGACCCTAAAAATCCACCTACCAAAGTTACTCCAAGTATATTCAAAAAACTATCGGGAATATAAATTTGATTTTTCCACAACCCAATTAACCCTGAAATAGAATTTACAACTATAAACAAGGCACTTAGTATGGCTGCTTGTTTTACGTTTGACCATGAAAACCAGAGCAAAACCGGGGTTAAAAGAATTCCTCCCCCTATTCCTATTAATCCTGAAATAAAACCAATCACAGCTCCGGTAAACCATAAAATCCAAAAGGAAGTCACTTTGATTTCATGGATTTTTATGTTGTCATTTCTTATAAATCGCACAATCGGAATCAATAGTACGGTTGCTAAAAGCCATTTAAATGCTATTGATGGCATGCTGATACTTCCTCCCAAAAATGCCATGGGAACTGAGCCTAAAAATAAGGGCATAAGTAATGATAGATCAGGCTTTATTTTTCTTCTGAAATTTAAAAAAGCTACAGATGCCACTACTATATTTAGCAAAAGAGCATTGGTTCTAATCTCTAAAGGCAACATCGCCATTAGTGTCATCACAGCAATATAACCACTTGCACCACCATGTCCAATTCCTGCATATAGAAATGCGACCAAAAAAAATAACAACAACCAATACACTTCCATGGTTAAAAGTCAATGTAATTAAGCTCAATACCTTCTGAACATTGTTCCATAAAATCCGGTAAGCAAACCAAAGCATTTGCTCTTGAAAAAGCATCCATTCGATAACTTTCTTGTCCTTGTAAAAAGTAAAGTTTGTTCTGCTCTTGATAGGCCTTAACCCAATGAGTAAGCCCTTGTTTCTTTTGATAAGGAGTTAACAAAGATCCTTTTTTGAAGGTTATAAAATCCCCTTCAGGTTGCATATATTTCCTTAGAAATGGTTTTACATAAGTATGAAAGCAACTAAAAACCGCCGCTGGATTTCCTGGCAAAGCAAAAACATATTGTGAAATTTTGCTTCCAAAAAAAATAGGTTTACCCGGTTTTTGTTGAACTTTATAAAACAATTTATTTATTCCAATAGACTGAAGTGATGCTTGCACAAAATCGAAATCTCCTACGGAAATCCCACCGGTTATTAACACTACATCAGAACATTCAAGTGCTGCCTTGATGCTCTCTGAAGTGGCACTGAAGGTGTCTTTGGTATAAAACAATTTCACAATTTCTATTCCTAAATCGTCTAACAGTGTAGTTAATGTAATACCATTTGACTCATAAATCTGTCCAAACTTTAGTGTTTCTCCAGGAGCAATTAATTCATCTCCGGTAATAACCAAGCTTACTTTTGGTTTTCTATATACATCGAGATTTGTTATTCCAAATGTTGATAGAAATGAAATTATACCACTACTTATTTTGGTTCCTTTATTTAAAATTAAAGTATTTTTTTGGGTTTGAGAGCCCAAAGTCCGAATGTGATCCCCTTTTTGAATGGGTTTATCCAGGAATTTCATCTGATTGTCATCACTCAAAATCCATTCTTTCATCACAACTGTATCTGCCCCTTCTGGTATTGGTGCACCGGTAAATATCTTGTAAGCTTCACCCGGAGATAACTGATAACATTGGGTGTCGCCAGCTTTAACTATGCCAGAACATATGATGGTTTTGTTTTCATGCCAATCACTCCAACGAATAGCATAACCGTCCATTGCTGCATTTGTAAAAGGAGGCACAGCGATGGGAGCAAAAATATTTGAAGCTACAAAAGCGTCTTTTGCAGCTAAAAGCGGCAACGTTTGTACTGTGGGAAGAGGTATTTGTTTTTCAAGAATTTCAAATGCCTTTTGAACTGTTATAAAATCCATCAGCCACCTATTTTGATCATACTTCTATTATCGATTAATTCAGGATTTAGCTTAGTAAAATCACCTTGCATTTGTCCACCTAAAGCTTGGTGTTTTAAGAATAACGCTTTACGAATAATGGGTTCAATGGGTGCACTACTTCTCAATGTTGTAAGTAAATCTAATTCGTCTTTGCCAAAAAGGCAATTTTTCATTTTACCATCAGCAGTCAGTCGCATTCTGTTACAATCACTACAAAAAGGTTGGCTCATGGTAGTAATGAAAGCAAAAGTCCCTTCGAAACCAATCACTTTAAACTTTTTTGCTGTATCGTGTTTTTTATCTTTAAGTTTAACCACATCAAACTGAGATGAAATTTGTTGAAGCATTACGTCAAATGGAACTACTTTTAGAGAGTTCCATTGGTTTTTATCGAAAGGCATAAATTCGATGAATCGCACATGCAGGGGTAATTTTTGAGTAAGTTGGACGAAATTCACAACCTCATCTTGATTTACACCCTTCATAACAACTACGTTTAGCTTGACCGAAAATTTATGTTTAATCAATAACAAAATATTTTCCCAAACCTGATTAAAAGAATTTCTTTTGGTGAGTTCATGGAATTTTTTTGGACACATCGTGTCTAAGCTAACATTGAGCGATTTTATACCGGAATCTTTAAACGTTTGAATAAATTTCCCAATCAAAACAGGAAGATTTTATTGCTAGTTTGGAAGATGGAAATTATGTAGCTTTACTTCTGTTTCCAAATCATCTGAGGCCCCTGCAAGGGCCATGCAAGCTTGCATGGCCCTTGCCCTTTCAGCCCCTTCGGCTCATTCCTTGTGTGCGTTGCACACAACTGGGAGAAGGGAGGACTACGCAATGCCCTGGGAGGAGGGAGGTTCAGGGCGTTGCATCATGAAAGTGTGCCACATCAGGCAAGGGCCACGCAAGCTTGCGTGGTTCTTGCCCATACATGCCCTTGGGGCTCATTCCTTGTGTGCATTGCACACAACTGGGAGGAGGGATGACTACGCAACGCCCTGG
>JALOMS010000583.1 GCA_025455345.1 Thermoflexibacter sp.
GGTACAAAAACCTTTGGCATCAGTAGTAATTGGTGGGTTAGTAACGACTACTGTATTGACACTGATAGTTTTACCTACTTTGTATTGCTTATTCAAGAGGAAAAAACAAAAAGAAGACGAAGAAGACCTTTCTAAAAGAGAAAAGGCTCACGCTCCATTTAGTAAGGTAATGATGGTATTGATTTTATCTCTGGTGAGTAGCATTACCTTCGGGCAACAAAAACTCTCCATGAAAGAAGCGGTTAATCTTGCCAATGAGAAAAACCCCCAGATGAAATTAGCCGACCAAAGAATCCAACAACAGATTTTGTTAAAACCAACGGCTTATAACATTGAAAATCCTGAACTAATTTTTGAAGCACCCACAGGTAACATCATGCGACCTGGGGTAATGCAAAGATTACAGTTCCCTTCGGTTTATACTGCTCAGGCAGAGGCACAGCAAAATAGGGTAGGGGTTTTAGAAGCAGAAAAACAAATTTCAGCAAATAATTTGGCTTATAGGGTCAAAGTTGCTTATACCAATCTGCAATTCATCATAGAAAAAGTATTTCTTTTAAGAAGGCAAGATTCTATTTATAGAGATATTATTCGCGTGAATGATGTGCGCTATCGTGTGGGACAAATTACTAACTTAGAGCGTATTAATGGAGAATCTCAGTACAAGAAAATTCTTTATAATCTAAGGCAAGCAGAAGTAGAACTCCGAAATACCAAGCTACAATTTGGCTTACTGTTGGGCAATGCCGCAGATACAAGCAAAATCCCAAGCGAAAAATTAGCCAAAATGCCTGAATTGCCTCTTTCCTATCGTATTGATACTACGGCGTTTACAGGCAATCCTATCTTGACTTTTAATAGACAAATAGAAACACTGAATAATAGTCTGGTCAAGGTGGAAAAGAGGAAACGTTTGCCCAATTTGTTTTTTGGCTACCTTAATCAAGGCTCTACGGACGTGAATGATGTAAGCTATGCTCCTTTCCAAAACCGTCTGCGCTATGGAGTTTCTATACCGCTATGGCTATGGAGCCAAAATGCAAGCGTCAAAGCTACTTTGAAAGAGTACGAGATTTCACAAACGCAAACACGCATCAATACCTTGCAACTTAATACAGAATATACCAATGCACTCGCTCTTTACAGACAAGCAGATGAAAACTTAAAATACTTTGAGAATGTTGGATTGAGAGAAGCAAATGAAATTTTACGTGATGCAAGAGAAAGTTACAGACTTGGAAGTATTACCTATTACGCTTATTTACAAAACTTAGAATTAGCTTTCCAAATCGAGGGCAACTATTTAGAAACTTTAAAAAATTTCAATCAGTCCATTATTTATTTACAGTATCTCAAAGGGGAACTTTAACATAAAAATAACACCATGAAAAATATAGTATTGATTTATATTCTTACCATCATCGTATGCTTATCAAGCTGTGGAGGTGAAGAAAAAGCGAAAGAGAATACAAGCAAAACTCCAGACTTCTTGGAACTTTCTGAATCTCAGTTAGCTACGCTGAATATCAAATTTGGTAAGCCCGAAAAAAAACAAATCGTACAAAACGTATATCTAAACGGGAAAGTCAAATCTTTGCCCAATCTCAGTGCCACGGTTAGTTCTAACATCGAGGGCAAAGTAGATAGAATATTTGTTGTAGAAGGGAGTATAGTCAAAAAGGGCGCACCACTGATGACACTGACGAGTATGCCCTTGATAGAGTTACAAAATGAATATTTATCAGCCAAAAGTGAATCAGATTTTGCTACCATCGAGTTGGACAGACAAAAAGAATTAGTAAGAAATAATGTAGGAGCTTTGGTCGACTTACAAACCGCAGAAGCAAAATATAAAGCTACTCTGAGCCGAGTAAAAAGCTTAGGAGCTAAACTCGAACTCTTGGGCATCAATGCCAATAATCTCCAAGACCCTAAAACAGCCAAAGTGTCTAATGCAGTAACTATTACCTCACCCATAGACGGTTATGTTATAAAACTGCCTGTTTCGGTTGGGGTATTGGCTTCCGAACAAACAGTCTTGGCAGAGCTTGTGAACGTGAATGAACTTCATGCAGAAATCTATGTATATGACAAAGAGATAGATTTGGTCAAAGACGGGCAAAGTGTGCAAATAGATTTTGTCAATCATTCATTCAAATCCGTAGTTGGTAGAGTCCAAAGTATCTCGCGCTCCATAGACCCAGAAACTAAAGCCATAGAGGTTCATGTTACCTTTAATCCTCCTGATAATGCCTTGGTGCTTCCTGGTATGAGTGTGAGAGCGATTGTCCTGAACAAAGACGAAGACGTTACCGCTCACGCTGTTCCTCTGGCGGCTGTTTTACAAGAAGAAGATAATTATTACGTTTTCGGTACAGATTCAGAAATAGGCAGTGGGAAACTACGTATAAAAAAATACAAGGTCAATCTTGGCGACAAAGATGAATCTTTTACAGAAATCGTTTTTCCTAATGAAGTCCCTACTAACTTGAGTATTGCTCAGAATAATGTTGCCGCCTTGGAAATGCAGAGGAAACAACTCATTGGAGGATTGTAAAATTTATAAATCTAATTCACTTGGGTTATCGATTTCCTTACAATTAAGAAGTTTATTTAAAAGAAAACAAAAACTTAATGCTATTCCCTGTTAATTATTTTGAATAATTCAAAAATTTGTTTAGCATTGAAACGTAAAATAGAAAACAACTTTTCTGTTTCTGATTTTCAAGACTTAAAAAAACAACCTTATTTGCCTAATTGACCATGACAACATTAATGATAATCATTTTTGTCGTTGGCTACGCAGCAATAGCCCTCGAACACCCTCTTAACCTAAACAAAACTGCTCCTGCTATGCTTGCGGCGGTTTTTTGTTGGACAGTGTATGCCCTTAATACCCCAGATAACCACGAAGTTACTCATCACCTTCGCGAGCATCTGGGCGAAGTCGCAGAAATCCTGTTCTTTTTGATGGGTGCGATGACTATTGTAGAGCTAATAGACGCACATCACGGTTTTAGATTTGTAACAGACCGTATCAAAGCAAAAAACAAAGTTACACTACTTTGGACATTATCCTTTGTAACTTTTTTTCTTTCTGCTATTTTGGACAATCTAACTACCTCTATCGTGATGGTTTCCTTGCTTAGAAAACTGATTCACAATGAAAACGAAAGAAAACTTTTTGCTGGTATAGTCATCATTGCCGCAAATGCGGGAGGAGCTTGGTCGCCTATTGGTGATGTTACTACCACTATGTTGTGGATAGAGGAGCGCATTACTACGATGGCTATTATCAAGATGACTTTTCTCCCAAGTATTGTCTGTTTGGTAGTTCCTTTAATTTTCTTATCTTTTAGCATGAAAGGCAACATAGAAGAAGCAAAAATATCTCACGCAGAAGAAGTGCCAAAAGGTGGAATGATTATGTTATTAGTAGGAGTCGGGGGACTTATCTTCGTACCCGCTTTTAAGACTATTACACATTTGCCACCTTATATAGGTATCTTGCTTGCGCTCGGAATTATTTGGTCTGTGTCAGAAGTCATTGATAGCAAGGCTGATGAGTTAGTAAAGAAAAAACTTTCTCCTGTTGCCGCACTTTCTCGCATAGATACGGCAAGTATCTTATTCTTTCTGGGAATA
>JALOMS010000049.1 GCA_025455345.1 Thermoflexibacter sp.
ATCAAGAAGTTTTTGTATTCTGACCATGAAATATTTTTGAGGGAATTGATTTCCAATGCGATGGACGCAACCAAAAAAATAGAAAGTTTAGCCGCATTGGGAGAGTACAAAGGGGAAGTTGGGGACACAAAAGTGAAAGTAAACCTAAATATAGAAGCAAAGACCATCACTGTTTCTGATAACGGGGTAGGAATGACGGCAGAGGAAGTCAAAAAATACATTAATCAAATCGCTTTTTCAGGAGCTACTGATTTTATAGAGAAGTACAAAGATAAAAAAGAAGAAGTACAGCAACTTATTGGCAAATTTGGACTTGGCTTTTACTCTGCGTTTATGGTAGCAGAAAAAGTGCAATTGGTAACTAAGTCATGGCAGGAAGAAACCCAAGCAGTAATGTGGACTTGCGATGGAAGTACAGAATTCGAACTTACGCCTTCGGTGCGCTCAGAAAGAGGGACTGATGTTATCTTGCACATAGCCCAAGATTCGGAAGAATTTTTAGATAAATATAAAATAGAGAGCATATTAGAAAAGTATTGTAAATTTTTGCCATACGAGATAGAGTTCGGGGACAGAGTCATCAACAATACCAAACCTCTTTGGACAAAAAATCCCACAGACATCAAAGACGAGGATTATTTAGCTTTCTATAAGGAACTGTATCCTATGTCCGAAGACCCTCTCTTTTGGATTCATTTGAATGTAGATTACCCGTTCAACCTCACCGGAGTCTTGTATTTCCCCAAAATTAAGAACGACCTTGCGGCACAGAAGAATAAAATACAACTGTATCAAAAACAAGTATTTATCACTGATGAGGTCAAAGAAATCGTACCAGAGTTTTTGACTTTGTTGCATGGGGTAATAGATTCTCCCGATATTCCATTGAACGTTTCTCGTAGTTTCCTACAAGCGGATAGCAATGTCAAGAAAATCAATTCGTACATTACTCGTAAGGTAGCAGATAAACTGCAAGAACTATTCAAAAATGACCGACCAACTTATGAGTCCAAGTGGGAAAGTTTAGATGTATTTGTAAAATTTGGAATGATTACTGACGACAAGTTTTACGAAAAAGCAACACAATTTGTGCTTTTGGAAGATATTGATAACAAGAGATATACCTTTGAAGAATACAAAGATTTTATCAGTGCTAACCAAAAAGATAAAAATGAAAATATAGTTATTCTCTATACTACCGACGCTGAAAAACAAGATACCTTTATCCAATCTGCTAAAAAACGCTCATATAGTATATTAAAATTAGATAGGATTTTGGATAGTCATTTTATCAATACCATTGAGCGGAAATTAGAGAAAACTACTTTGAAACGTATTGATTCTGAAACTATTGACAAGTTAATAGATAAGGGAGAAAATGCGACAATTGCGCTTACAGACAGCGAGAAGGAAAAAATCATAGAAATTTTTAAAACAGCAAGCGGGAGAGCAGAAATAAGTGTGGAGCCTTTGCCAACTGACGAGCTACCCGTACTCATTACTTTGCCTGAGTTCATGCGCCGTATGAGAGATATGGCAAAAATGGGTGGGGGTATGGATTATTTTGCCAATCTTCCCGAACAGTATAATATCGTAATCAATGGCAACCATCAGCTTATTAACAAAATCTTGGCAGAGGAAAACGCAGATAATCAACAGAAAACAGCCAAACAATTGTTTGATTTAGTTCTTTTATCCCAAAATATGTTGAATGGACAGTCATTGACGGCATTTATCAATAGAAGTTTGGAAATGATATAACATTCTGTAAATAAGATTTTTAGAGATTTTTTTCTAAAAAGTACCAAACTTTTATAAAGTTTGGTACTTTTAAATACAAATTGGCGAATCATTCAACTCATCACTAACAACTATTTTACTCATCACTACTTATTCTTCTATGAGTTTTCTCAAATCATTAATAGAAATCTGCGTAAAATCATCTATCACCATGTCCGTAGTCGAAGCCAATTCTTGACGCGTATGACTGGTAGTAATGCCTATTACCTTCGTGCCTGCGGCTTTACCAGCCTGCGTCCCTGCCAAAGAATCCTCAAAAACAATACATTGAGAAGGCAACATTCCTAATGTTTGGGCAGTTTTAAGATAGATTTCAGGGTTAGGTTTTCCGTGTATGACATGACTATCATCTAATACGGCACTAAAAAAATGACCAATATGCAAGTAATCAAACACAAAATCTACATTGACTCTTGGTGCGGAAGTACCTACTGCACAAGGGATTTGATGTTTTTTTAGTACATCTAATAAGTTGGTCAGTCCTTTGACTTCCTCTATACTTTCTTTGAAAAATTGCCTATAGATAGCCTCCTTGTCCAATGCGTATTGGTAGATCACCTCCGCAGATACCTCTTCCCCAAAAATAGTTCTTAACCATTCTCTATTCATTCTCCCCCATACCTTTTGTTTGAGTTCGTCGTCTGTGAAAGTAAAATTATGCGCTACTAAAAACTTTTCTATGGCTTTTTTGTGATAGGGATTGCTATCTACCAAGACTCCATCCATGTCAAAAATAACTGCAAATGCTGAATTCATATAAGCTAAGTAATTGATTTTTTATGATTTATAATATTTATACGTGTTTTTCTTATATTTTAAATAACCTAATCTCACAAAATTGTGTTAATATTTTGGATTTTCTTTTAGTAAAATAAGCTATTTTTGGAAACTGTCTATTTATACAATCTCTATCAATGCAAAAATGATGAATCAAACTAATCCTGAAAAAGAAAGATTACATATCACTCCTAATAATACTGGATGGAAAAAATGGGGTCCTTACCTGTCTGAGCGTCAATGGGGTACGGTAAGAGAAGATTATAGCGAGCATGGTTATGCTTGGGGCTATTTGACACATGATATGTCCAGAAGCAAGGCGTATCGTTGGGGAGAAGATGGGATAGCTGGGCTTTCTGATACCAAGCAAACTATTTGTTTTGCAGTATCTCTTTGGAATGGTAGAGATGCGATTATCAAAGAACGTCTATTTGGTCTTAACAATGGAGAAGGCAATCATGGAGAAGATGTGAAAGAATATTACTACTACTTGGATTCTACCCCTACACATTCGTATATGAAAATGCTTTATAAGTATCCACAAATGCCTTTTCCATACTCGAAAATTGTAGATGAAAATCATCGTCGCTCGCGCTTACAGCCTGAATATGAACTAATAGAAACAGGGATATTTGACAATGATGAGTATTTTGATGTTTTTGTAGAATATGCCAAATCAAGCGAAGAAGATATTTTGATAAAAATTACTGCCCATAACCGTAGTAAAAAGAAAGCATTACTTCACCTCCTCCCAACGATTTGGTTTAGAAATACTTGGTCTTGGGGATATGAGAGTTGGGAGTGGAAATACAAGCCACAAATGTATGTGGAGAGCGGAGAAAATGCAATAGTTGTCAAGCATAAGAATATAGGTAATTTCAAACTTTACTATGAAGCTGATAAAAAATCAGATATGCAGATTCCTCCTGAAGTCATTTTTTGCGATAATGAAACCAATCCTCGCAGGCTTCCTCACTTGTCAAATATTAATTATACCAAAGCCTCTTATTTCAAAGATGGCATTAATGACTATTTGATATTAGGAGATAAGAAAGCGGTAAATCCTGAATTGAAAGGGACAAAAGCAAGTATTCGTTATGCTTGTCATATAGAAGGTGGGCAATCTACTACTATCAAATTGCGACTAAGCAATCGTGAAAATCATTCTCCATTTGGCAATTTCGATACTATTTTCCAAGATAGATACCAAGAAGCCAATCTTTTTTATGATGATTTGAATCATAATATTATTGATATTCATCTGAAGGAAACTTTGAGGCAAGCATACGCAGGAATGTTATGGAACAAACAATATTATTATTACAATATCAATCAATGGCTCAAAGGCGACCCCGCCATGCCTCCCGTATCCAAAGAACGAGGTCATGGACGCAATAGTAAATGGAAACACCTTTATAATTCCAATCTTATTTCTATGCCCGACAAATGGGAATATCCTTGGTATGCGGCATGGGATTTGGCTTTCCATTGTGTGCCTTTGGCGCGTCTTGACCCGCACTTCGCCAAGCGTCAGTTAGTCCTAATGTTGCGGGAATACTACATGCACCCCAACGGTCAGTTGCCTGCTTACGAATGGCATTTTAGTGATGTAAATCCCCCCGTGCATGCTTGGGGCGCATGGAAGGTTTATTCTATTGAAAAACAGATGAATAACGGTAAAGGAGACACAGACTTCTTGGCAACTGTTTTCCATAAACTTTTGATGAATTTTACTTGGTGGGTCAATCAGAAAGACGCTGAAGGTAACAATTTATTTGAAGGCGGCTTCTTAGGATTAGACAATATTGGAGTATTCGACCGCAGTAATACCCTACCTACGGGAGGGTACATGGAACAAGCAGACGGTACAAGTTGGATGGCAATGTATTGCCTCAATATGCTCCGAATTTCTTTGGAATTAGCACAGGAAAAGCCTTATTATCAAGAATCTGCCTCTAAATTCTTTGAACATTTCCTCTCCATAGCCGCCGCTATGTTTACGATGGGTAAAGAAAATATGGATTTGTGGGATGAGGAAGAAGAATTTTACTATGACATCTTACACCCACCTAATGGCATGAGCCATAGGCTCAAAGTTCGTTCTATTGTAGGGATTATCCCCTTGTTTGCCGTAGAGGTACTTACACCAGAGCTATTAGAAAAGCTACCAGATTTTACTCGTCGCTTGGAGTGGGTACTTAAGAATCGTCCAGAGTTGGCAAGTTTGGTTTCACGTTGGTACGAATTAGGACGTGGGGAAAGTAGGTTATTGTCTTTGCTGAGGATTCACAGAATGAAGTGTGTTTTGAGGAGAATGTTAGACGAAACAGAGTTTTTGTCCGATTATGGTGTTCGTTCTCTATCCAAATACCATTTAGAAAAACCTTATCAGTATTTTGCCAATGGTCGTACCTATTCCGTCAGCTATCTGCCCGGAGAATCTGATTCCTCCATGTTTGGTGGAAATTCCAATTGGCGAGGTCCTATTTGGATACCCATCAATTATCTGATTATCGAATCTCTTTACAAGTTCCATGAGTATTATGGAGATATGCAAAAATTTGAGTACCCGACAGGTTCAGGAAAAATGCTCACACTCAAAGAAATAGCTCAAATGCTAACCGACAGATTGACCAAGCTATTTATTCCCAATGAGCAAGACAAGCGAGTCGTATTCGGCGAGTACGAAAAAATGCAGACAGACCCTCATTTTAAAAATTACCTATTATTCTATGAGTATTTTCATGGTGATTCTGGCAAAGGCTTGGGTGCGGCACACCAAACAGGTTGGACAGGGCTAATCGCTTCTTTGATAGAAGGATATTAAAAAAATAACTCCTATTTTTATTTATTGTATAAGGCTGTCCGAAAGGTAAATCTGAAAAAGTACCAAACCTTGTCAAAGTTTGGTACTTTTCAAATAGTCCTACCTTTAATTTTACTGATAGAATATTTCTCTTGTCAGTTGCCAATAAACCAGCTCATTATCTCGCTTCATTTCTTTAAAATTATTTTTTAACAATACCCCATGCGAAGCATGATTGCCCAAATGAACCGTAGCTAATACTGATTTTAAATCAAGATTACAAGCAAATGCCCAATCTAATATTAACCTAAGAGCTTCAGAAGCAAAACCTTGTCTTTGAAAACGCTTATCTATGTGATAGCCCGTAATCGCCTGCCCATTCTCGTCTGGAGGGCTGATTCCGACTCCTCCAATAATGACGTTTTTTTCCAAATGAATTATCTGCCAAGCCGTAAGCCATAAATAATTCTCTGGGGCTTCTTTTACTTTGGGTAGCCAATAATTTTTCAATGCGTCGTCAATTTCGCCTTGATAATCAGCATCTATTTCAGGAGCAAGATGAGCTACCTCCAAAGATTGTTCTAATAATAGCCAATCTTCAGCCCATAATAGTAACTGCTTGTAAGTAAGCGGGATTATTTTGATTCTTTCTGAAAATAAAGTAAACATGGATATAAATAAATGTTTGATGAAAAAATAATAAAAAGTAACTCCAATGTTTGGCATTGGAAAAACACAAATGCAAGCACTTTATAGGCTCGCTCATCAAACAATAATAGGCAGTTGGTTTTTTGCCTGAATAATAAGAATAGTCAGAGGCGTTATGTTTAAAATTTTAACAAGGCAAAGGTAAAAAAAATAAGAAAAAAAGCATAAATATATCACATAATTATCTTTTATACTCAAAACATCAAAGACATACAAAAGATATTAGCAAATTAATTGTTTAGTAATCAGTTTATTAAAAAAATTTAGGCTACATATTTTTCTTCTATGAGTTTCATGTTTTTCATAAATTGCTAAAAAACATTGTTTTAACTATTTTTCTTCTTCTAAATAAAGATATATATTTGAGCAGAAAAAAATAACAAGGTATGAACAAAAATTTACCACTTCACTTTTGGCTTTTCATTTTTTCATTTATTTGCCTTGCTTTTCAATTAGAGACCCAACAACTAAGCGAAAAAGTAAAGAAACTTAATGAAGAATTTAATCAATCTGTTAAATCTAATAATTCCCTTTTAGCCAGTCAGTTATCTATCCAATTGGCAGATACATATATCGAGATGGAACAGATAAACAACGCAGAAAAATTCTATAAAAATGCAATTGTGTATGCGGAGAAATCTAAGGACAAGAATGCGATTGCCATCGCTTATGAGAAGGAAGGAGATTTTTTACTCCCCAATATTTCCTTTGCCAAAAAAGTTAAAAATTATCAAAAAGCGCATCAATTATTCCAAGATACTCAGAATGACTTAGGTACGGCTTCCTCCTCAAAAAAATTAGCAAAGGTTTTTTTTGAAGCAAAGCAATACCAAAATATGCTTCCGTACAGTGAAAAACTATTGAAAGATACCCTAAGATTCAAACTAAGTAGTTTTGAGCAGTTATCTCATTGTAAGGCAGTGATAGTAGCCAATATGAAATTAGCCAAGTTAGAGGAAGTAAAAAAATACTTGGATTATTGGAAAGGCATTAGCAAGCAAGGACTTAACAGCAAAGAATATAATCCAGATACAGATTTTGAAGAGGAAACCTTAAAAAAGGAATTTGACGAGAACTTATCTAAAACGAGTAAAGAAATCCAACAGCTTGTTTATCAAGAACAAGCCTTTATTAATGCAAGTTCTGATGCTTTAAAGAAAATAGAGAAAAATACGAAAAAAGACCTTACAGAATTAGAGCAAAAAGAAGTAGAAGCAAGATGGCAAAAAGATATTATTTCTAAACAACAAGAGATTGTTAAATTAGAAGAAGAAAAAAACCAGCAGTTGTATTTGGGAATCATTGCGAGCCTGATAGCAGTGGGTATTTCTATTATTGCATTGATAGGAAGGCAGTTAGCCAATAGAAAGTTGGCAAAAAAAAATGCAGAAATACAAGAGCAGAAGGCAATCATAGAGGCAGAAAAGAAGAAAGCAGAAACACTTTTGCTGAATATCTTGCCCAAAGAAGTAGCAGAGGAACTCAAAGAAAAAGGATTTGCAGAGCCACGATATTATGAAACTGTAACGGTATTGTTTACTGATTTCAAAGGATTTACTCAAGTTGCCGAAAAGCTTCAACCTCAAGAAATCGTAGAAATGCTGAATTTCTTTTTCCAAAAGTTTGACGAAATCGCCGCCAAACATAACTTAGAAAAAATAAAAACAATAGGCGACGCTTATATGTGTGCGGGAGGAATTCCTAACGGCAACAGTACCAATCCCATAGATACGGTCAAGGCAGGGTTGGAAATGCAAGAGTTTATGCGTCAATGGAATCTTGAGAGATTGGTCAAAGGCGAACTTACCTTTGAGTTGCGTTTAGGCATTAATACGGGGTCGTTGGTTGCGGGGGTAATTGGGCGTAACAAGTTTGCATACGATATCTGGGGAGATACAGTAAATCTTGCAAGTCGCATGGAATCAAGCGGAGAAGTAGGGAAAGTGAATATCTCTGGAGCTACTTATGAGTGGGTAAGAGACCAATTTGACTGTATTTATCGCGGCAAAGTCGCTGCCAAGCATAAAGGAGAAGTTGATATGTATTTTGTTGAGAAAGAAAAAGGTTAATGTTTATTTGCTTGATTTTTAGCAAGTTCTTTTACTTTTATGCTGTCTATATCATATCCTTTGAGCAAGGTAAGTTCTTGGTCTAAGTTCATAATGACAGTTTCCAAATTACTTACACGTTCTGTTAATTGTTGGTTTTGGCTAAGTGTTTCTTTCAATAACTTCACTTCCTCCTCAGACAATTTGCTTCCGCCTTGTTTGAGTTTTAATTTTTGGATATTGAAATAAAAACCACCAATAATTGCAGATAAAGGTATGCTGAACACCATCAAAATGGCAATAATTTTGGGTTGAAAAATTGCTTGAATAATTTCTATCATTGTTTTGATTATTTTTTTAGAACTACCAAATACCTTGTTATACATAGTACGGCTTTTAGATATTTAAGTTACATTATTAGTTCCAAATTTTACTTTAATTTTGAAAATTGTCATCATAGGGGGAGGCGCAGGCGGTTTTTTTGCTGCTATCCACAGTGGGCTGGCAAATCCCCAAGCCGAAGTTATTTTATTAGAAAAAACCAACAAACTACTCTCAAAAGTACGTATTTCTGGGGGAGGAAGGTGTAATGTTACCAATAATTGCCCTCATATCAGCGAGATGAGCAAAAACTATCCAAGAGGCGAACATCAAATGAAGCACCTACTTCATCAATTTATGACCACAGACACTATAAATTGGTTTGAAAAAAGAGGTGTGAAGTTAAAAGCAGAACCTGATGGTCGCATATTCCCTGTTTCTGATAGTTCAGAAAGCATCATTGACTGCTTATTACGAGAAAGCAAAAAAGTAGGAGTAAAAATTATGCTAAACAGTGATGTCTTAGCAATCAATATCTTAGCAGATAATATGTTTGCGCTACTTTTACGCAACCAAGAAAAAATTACTTGTGATAGAGTGATTATTGCGACAGGAGGTAGCCCAAAAGAAAGTGGGTTGGAATGGCTTAAAAATTTAGGACACCAAATAATCCCGCCAGTACCCTCTTTGTTTACTTTTAATATCCCGCATCACCCCATCACACAGTTGATGGGAACAAGTGTTAGTAATATAAAAGCTAAAATACAAGGTACAAAATTAGAGGAAGAAGGAGCTATACTAATTACTCATTGGGGCTTAAGCGGTCCCGCTATTCTTAGGCTATCTGCTTGGGGAGCAAGGGCTTTGCATGAGATGGACTACCATTTCAAAGTCAATATCAACTGGTTAGGACGTATCAAAGAAGACGAACTGCGAGGTTTTTTTGACCAACACAAAAATAATTTTGATAAAAAATTAGTAAGTAATTGTAATCCAAGTGCATTGCTTCATTTGACCATTCCAAATCGTCTGTGGGAGTTTTTTATAGAAAAAACTGCTATCCCTATTCATAAGAAATGGGTAGAACTCAGTAAAGTAGAAAAAAATCGCCTAATCAATGTATTGGTCAATGATGAATACGAAGTCAAGGGCAAAACTACTTTCAAGGAAGAATTTGTAACCTGCGGGGGAGTCGCGCTCAGTGATATAGACCTCAGAAGTATGGAAAGTAAAAAAATTCCTCATCTATATTTTGCTGGAGAAGTAATTGATATTGATGGAATTACAGGTGGATTTAACTTCCAAGCCGCATGGACTACTGGATACATAGCTGGTAACTCAGCCGCAAAGATAGAGAAAAAACCATTATAGATTAAAATATTGTTTATCAAATACTTATATCAGTAAAGAACAAATTTGATAAAAAAATTAGCACAAAGCATTGTCATTACCAATCTTTTATATAACTTTGCGGTCTCAAAACGGTGTTTAGTAACAAATCGTTGCAGTAGGCACTTGATTATGAATACATTAGCTTATTGCTAAATACTTTAAATTAAAATGGGAGTAAAAAAATTAAGACCAATTACACCAGGTCAGCGAGGCAGGGTAGCTCCAACCTTTGATGAAATCACAAAGAGTCGCCCCGAAAAATCGCTGATAGTCCGTTTGAAAAGGACAGGTGGTAGAAACAACACAGGTAAAATGACTATGCGCTATATTGGCGGTGGTCATCGTAAACTGTATCGTATTGTCGACTTCAAGCGCGACAAATTTCACATTCCTGCTGAAGTAATAGGCGTGGAATATGACCCTAACAGAACCGCTCGCATTGCCTTGTTGCAGTATGAAGATGGTGAAAAACGCTACATCATTGCCCCTAACGGTATTAAAGTAGGGCAAAAAGTCCTTTCAGGGAAAGGAATAGCTCCAGAAGTAGGGAATGCTCTTCCCCTTGGCGAGATTCCAATAGGTACTATCGTTCACAACATCGAGTTGCAAGCTGGCTCAGGTGGCAGTTTGGCTCGTAGCGCAGGTACTTATGCTCAATTGCTTGGTAGAGAGGGCAAATATGCCGTACTCAAAATGCCTTCTGGCGAAACCCGTATGGTACTTACTACTTGCTTGGCTACAGTAGGCTCTGTATCTAACAGCGACCACATGAACGTAGAACTTGGCAAAGCAGGTCGTACACGTTGGATGGGACGCAGACCACGCAATAGAGGTGTAGCAATGAACCCAGTAGATCACCCAATGGGTGGTGGTGAAGGTAGAGCATCAGGTGGTCACCCACGCTCACGTAAAGGCTTGTACACAAAAGGCAAGAAAACACGCACTCCAAAGAAATATTCTAATTCATTAATCATTAGCAGGAAGAAGAAATAATGGCACGTTCACTCAAGAAAGGACCTTATATAGATTTTCGCCTTGAGAAGAAAGTCACGGCGATGAACGAAGGTGGGAAAAAAACAGTAATAAAAACATGGTCAAGGCGTTCAATGATTTCGCCTGATTTTATTGGTCATACATTCGCAGTACATAACGGCAACAAATTTGTTCCTGTCTATGTAACTGAAAACATGGTAGGACATAAACTTGGTGAGTTTGCACCTACTCGCACATTTAGAGGACATACAGCTAAAAAAGATAAAGCCACGAAAAAATAATGGAAGCAGTAGCAAGATTGAAAAATGTCCCTACCTCGCCACGAAAAATGCGTATGGTTGCCGATATGATTAGGGGACAAAAAGTAACGAAGGCATTGAATATTTTAAAATTTGAACCTCGTATAGGAGCAAAAAAATTAGAAAAATTATTGCTCTCTGCTATCTCTAATTGGGAACAGAAAAACGTAGGCAGAAAAATAGAAGAAGCAGACTTATATGTCAAAACCATCTATGTAGATGGAGGAACTATGCTCAAAAGAATGCGTCCAGCTCCCCAAGGGAGAGGATATCGCGTTCGTAAGCGTTCTAATCACGTAACTTTGATTGTAGATGAGGTTGCTACTAAACTAATAGTAAACCCCACAGTAGAAACTATTACAACAAACGTAAATAACGACTAAAAAGAGGTAAAATATTATGGGACAAAAAGTAAACCCAAATGGTTTAAGACTTGGAATCATCAAAGGTTGGGATTCCAATTGGTATGGAGGAAAAGACTTTTCTGATAAACTGATAGAAGATGAGAAAATTAGAAAATATCTAAATGCCCGCATCCCTAAAGGTAGCATCTCCAAAATCGTTATTGAAAGAACGTTGAAAAGAATTATCATCACTATCAATACTGCACGTCCAGGTGTAGTGATTGGTAAGGGAGGTAAAGAAGTAGATACTATCAAGGAAGAGTTGAAGAAATTGACCAAGAAAGACGTACAAATCAATATCTATGAAATAAAAAGACCAGAAATTGATTCGCATTTGATTGGACAACAAATCGCTCAGCAGATAGAAGGTCGTATCTCTTATCGCCGTGCTATGAAACAAGCGATTAGCAATGCAATGAGAGTAGGCGCACAAGGCATTAAAGTTCGTATTTCTGGACGCTTAGGTGGAGCTGAGATGGCTCGTACAGAAGAATACAAAGAAGGAAGAGTTCCTTTACATACTCTTAGAGCAGATATAGATTACTCAATTTCTGAAGCACTGACTGTGTATGGGAAAATAGGAATCAAAGTTTGGGTATTCAAAGGCGAGGTATATGGCAAGAGAGACCTCTCTCCTGTAACTGGTACTGTTCCTAAAGCTGAACAAGGTACTGGCGAAGGTGGAAACAATCGCCGCCACGACAGAGACCGCAATGACAGGGACAAGCGCAAGAAAAAAGACCGTAACAAGAAAAAAGGTAAATAACCTACTCGATAAGGCATAAATTTTTAAAGTTTATGCCTTTATTTTTAAAAAAAAATCTTGATTTTGTAAATATTGTCATAATTTTTGTATTATTGCTCTCATAATAGTTTTACAAACACCCCCACAATTAATTAGATAAAACTCCTGCAAAAATTTTGTTTTGATTTGCATTTCCAAAGTAATTTCTTAAAATTGTGTTGGAATAAAAAATTATTTATTTTTGAGGATTAAATTTTAAATTAAACAATATAAGATATTTTTAGAAAACAGTTTTTACCTTAGCTGTTAATTATCTAAAACTAAGCAAAGCACATGGACAACTTATTCATCAAAGGTTCGACTTACATTCCTACGGTGGATTTTAATGCACAGACCAATATTTTAGAGATGTCGGGCGAATCTTATCACGAATACACCATAGAATTTTTTCAGCCAATATTTGAGTGGCTGAATAATTACCTGTCTCAACCGGGTAGAAGTTTTGTTTTTAATTTTAAGATGACTTACTTTAATACAAGTTCGTCAAGACGCTTCTTGGAGATTTTTGATCTTTTAGAAAATTACATGAAAAACAAAGCTGGCAAGGTAGAAGTAAATTGGTATTATAAAGAGGGAGATTTGGATATGCTGGAAAGTGGAGAAGAATATGCTGACGATGTAGATTTAAAATTCAACTTTATTTCTTATCCTTAAATAAGATTTTACGTTTGGATACATCTAATCAATGCCTTGTTAAACAACAAGCATATTTTTTGTATTTTTGAAAAAATATATTCATTGCATGAACTCAAATCCATTCTTATATCAAGAATGGATTTTTGCTTATATCTTCTTATTTCTTCAGAGAATTTAAGATTGTTTGTAAAATGTTTCTCACCTCTGGAGACCACCAATGCCTAAGTGTATCTTTGAAAG
>JALOMS010000584.1 GCA_025455345.1 Thermoflexibacter sp.
TTTAGAATTTATATCTTACGAAAGCCTCAATTGCTTCATACTCAGCTAATCCCAATTTATCATACATTTTGGCTGTTGCTTTGTTACGGTCTTCAGCTCTTTGCCAAAATTCTCTTGCATCGGAACCTGGGAAGAGCGGTCTATCTTTTTGAGATTGATGTTTAAAAATAGCTCTGCGCTTGCGTAATAGCTCTTGTGGGCTAATCGGCACAGCCATCTCTATTTGGTCTATATCCCATTCCTGCCATGCCCCTCTATACAACCATACATAACAGTCTTTCAGCCACTTAGCTCCATCTGCTTTGAGCCGGTCAAGTGCTTGGAAAATAGCACTCAGACATACTCTATGTGTGCCATGAGGGTCAGAAAGGTCTCCTGCGGCATAAATTTGATGTGGTTTGACTTCTTGGAGTAAATCCACAATAATCTGAATATCTACCTCCCCTAAAGGTTTCTTTTTTACTCTCCCTGTTTCATAAAAAGGCATATCCAGAAAATGAGCCTTCGCATCGGTAGAACCACTTGCCCTACATCCTGCTTTTGCTTCTCCTCTGCGAATCAATCCTTTGATAAGCTGAATTTCGGGGGAGTCTACTTGACCTGGTGCTTTATTGATAATAGAAGATACTACTCTTTGATACAAATTCGCTGTTTCTTCTTTGGCGATGCCCATAGAAGAACAAAATTCTCTGACAAAGTCTGCAAAACGCAAGGCATCATCATCAAATACAGCAATATTGCCAGAAGTTTGGTAAGCAACATGCACATCATGCCCTTGGTCGACCAAGCGAATAAAAGTCCCTCCCATAGAAATTACATCATCATCTGGGTGTGGGCTAAAGATTATTACACGTTTAGGAAAAGGTTTCGCTCTTTCTGGGCGAGAGGAGTCATCTGCATTGGGTTTGCCTCCTGGCCAGCCAGTAATCGTATGTTGGAGTTCGTTAAATACTTGAATATTAACATTATAAGCGGGACCATGTTGGGTTATCAAATCACTCATACCATGCTCCGCATAATCTTTGTCTGTAAGTTTGAGGATTGGTTTATTGACTTGCTGACAAAGCCAAACCACAGCGCGACGAGTAAGGCGACTTGTCCATTCGCAAGTGCCTACTAACCAAGGTGTTTTAGTCCTTGTTAATTCTGCTGAAGCGGCTTCATCAAGAACAATCGTCGCATTAAGGTGAGATTGTAGAAAGGTAGCAGGTACGCTGTCTGTCATCTGTCCCTCGACGGTAGTTTTTATAATTTTTGCCTTGCCTTCACCCCAAGCCATAAGAATAATCCTTCTGGATTTCAAAATAGTACCTACTCCCATCGTAATCGCTGTTCTTGGTACATTTTCTTCTCCAAAAAAATCACTTGCCGCATCTATACGAGTAAGGTGGTCAAGGGTAATCATGCGTGTCATAGAGTCTTTGGAAGAACCCGGCTCGTTAAAACCTATGTGTCCTGTACGCCCAATCCCCAATACTTGCAAATCTATACCGCCTACATCTGCCATTTTCCTTTCGTACTCAAAGCAAAAACGATTTACATCTTTGGCATCTATCGTTCCGTCAGGGATATGGATATTCTGTCTGTCAATATCGATGTGGTCAAAGAGGTATTCATTCATAAAGCGCACATAACTTTGTAAGGCATCAGGATTCATAGGGAAATACTCATCTAAATTGAAGGTAACTACATTCCTAAAACTAAGCCCCTCTTCTTTGTGCATACGGACTAATTCGCCATAAAGTCTGGTAGGAGTAGAGCCTGTTGCCAATCCTAATACAGCAATTTCTCCTTTGGTTTGTTTGATACGAATCAGTGAAGCGATTTCTTGAGCTACTGCCCTGCAAGCCTCTCCACTATCTTTATAAATTTCCGTTGGCATTTTCTCAAATCTCTTGAGTTTGTCCATTTCGGAAGCGGTTTTGTACTGTGCCATAATTGTTTTTGATTTGGATATACGTTTATTGAGTTGTTATTTTCTTGTATTTGAATATCAAAAAAATCCTTTTATAAACATAGTAGAATGTTTTTATACTTGCAAGCATAATAACAAGTATAGAAAAAAATTATATCTCTATTTCTGGAATTTCGCCTTCTACGATGAGTTTGCCCTCTGTTGAGTCTATAATCTCCTCTATTGAAATCCCTTTGGCTCGTTCTAAAAGTTTGAATCCTCCTTCGGGCAATACATCTAAAACTGCCAAATCTGTAACTATTTTTTTTACACACTGCAAGCCCGTGATGGGCAAGCAACACGTTTTCAGTAACTTTGATTGTCCGTCTTTGCTTTTGTGTTGCATAGCCACGATGATATTTTTAGCAGAAGCGACCAAATCCATCGCACCTCCCATGCCCTTGACCATTTTATTGGGAATTTTCCAATTGGCAATATCGCCATTTTCAGATACTTCCATCGCCCCCAAAATCGTCAAATCTATATGCCCCCCCCTAATCATGGCAAAACTATCTGCCGAGCTAAAAATGCTTGCTCCCTTGGTCATCGTTATTGTTTGTTTGCCCGCATTAATCAAATCAGGGTCGACCTCTTCTTCGGTAGGGAATGCTCCCATGCCAAGTAAGCCATTTTCTGACTGTAAAACTACATTCATGCCTTCAGGGATATAATTTGCTACCAAAGTTGGAATCCCAATCCCTAAGTTTACATAATAGCCATCTTTGACTTCTTTAGCGATTCTTTTAGCAATTCCATTTTTATCTAACATATATTTTATTGGTTAAATCATTGATTATAAGAAAAGTAATGAATACAACTATCAATACACTAATTTATATTCATACTAAAAAATAAAATTAGATAAAAAGCATGAAAAATAAAATATATCGCAATTATGAATTAGTAATTATGAATTAATCACTGATAATCAAACAAATCCTCATTTGCTTTGTTGGGTACGGATTTGATAACTTTTTTCATGAAAGCAAGGAGGTCGTAGCTAAATCGGTGCGCTCTCCAAGTGCTTGTATTGCTTACAATTACCCAAGAAAAACCATCTTGCTGTCTTGCCAATACAGTTTGAGTTCCTACCAAACTGCCTGTACGTAACCAAATATCTTCTTTGCAATTCCTCCAGCCTATGGTACGTGTAGAGTCTTGTTGAGATGTCATGAGGGCGAGTGTTTGAGGACTTATGATGTCTTCTTTTTCAGCAAAACCGTCTATGTAATTTAGGAATTTTAGTAACTCTTTGGGGCTTGCTATCCAGCCACCAGCCGCTCCTAATGTCTCTATATCTATTCCATACGGACGAGTAATATGATTAGTACCATCAAAGGCTGGGCGGGATTTGGCTCCAAAATGTTCGTAATAACTTACTTCGGTGGGGGCTTTGTGAGTAATAAAATTTTTACCCAAATGTATTTGATTGATTTCTAAAGACTTAAATATTTTTTGTTTGACAAAATTCTCATAATCCATGCCCGAGATACGCTCTATCACCTTACCGAGCAGACAATAACCAAAATTGGAGTAATCAAAGAATGTCCCAGGTTGGGCAATCATTTTTTGTGAAAGCATGAATCTGGTAATAATATCCAAATTGATAGGAGGCTTAACTTTCATATATTCTGCTATTTCTAATGGAATAAACATGGGGTCTGTCCTAAATTTGTTTTTC
>JALOMS010000050.1 GCA_025455345.1 Thermoflexibacter sp.
GAAAGACCTAAAAATAAGGCGGCGGCTTGTAACAACTTCATGCCTGCCTGTTCTAAAGTTGCATAAGCCTCTATTGTAGATGTTTCAAAATCAGGTATTTCATTTGGAAAAATATTGGGTGGATATGTTTCTGTGAGCTGTATGCCCGAAGGTACGGTTTGCCCAACATGATAAAACTCTTTCAAGTCAGGCGTAGAACGACCTTTGGCGTGTTCCTTATTTCTTCCAATATAACCGCGCTGACCAGCCAAGGCGACATGCTCATATTGCTGTTTTACCTCATCAGAAAAGGCGAAGAATTTCTCTACATTCTTATACAATCTCTGCGTCAAGTCATCACTCAATCCATGATTTTTAACTGCCACAAAACCAATATTTTGCCACGCTTCACCCAATTTTTGGACAAATTCTGCTTTTTTTTGAGCATTCCCAGAGGTAAAATCCGCCAAATCCAATGACGGAATTTCGTCATATAATATTTCTTTCATATTTATTACAAATTGTTTTACACAAATATAATATCTTTACTTTGTATAGGTAAAAATCATCAAAGAATAAAAATCTTAACCAACAAAAATATGTTTAAGCCCTCTACTTGGCAACACTTGCGTCTTTCTTTTTCATTTTTCTTACTTCCCGTATATCTTTTTGCGCTAAGCGTTTCTCCACAAATAGATTGGTGGAAGGCTCTATGGTCTTTTGTATCCTTGCATTTGTTTATTTATCCTGCCAGCAACGGGTTTAATTCGTATTATGATAAAGATGAAAAAAGTATTGGAGGGGTAGAAAAACCGCTTCCTGTATCCAAAGAATTATTGAATGCTTCTTTGATTTTTGACTTGGTAGGCATTAATATTGGCTTTCTGGCGGGTTGGGAGTTTGCTTTAGCCGTATTTGTCTATGGTTTAGCCTCAAAAGCGTATAGTCATCATTCCATTCGGCTGAAGAAATATCCTATCATCAGTCTTTTGACTATTGCTTTTTTCCAAGGAGGGTTTACATTTTTAGCAACCTATTATACCGTCAATAATCTTTCTATCCATCAATTATTAGAAATACCTGTACTATTGCCCGCTTGCTTAAGTTCTATCATGCTTCTGGGGTCTTACCCCATGACCCAAGTATATCAGCACGAAGAAGATAGCCAAAGAGGAGATAAGACCATGAGCTTATTACTTGGTATCAAAGGTACTTTTATCTATACAATGAATGTTTTTGGTTTATCTACTTTAGGATTTGCTTACTTTTATTGGAAATATTTTTCCATACAAGATGCGGCATTATTTCTTATTTTTCTTACTCCTGTGTTGTTCTTTTTTTTCTTTTGGTTTGTCAAAGTATTAAAATCACAAGAAAATGCCAATTTCAAATATACCATGCGCCTTAATATGTTGTCTGCGATTTGTTTGAATACTTTTTATCTTGTTTTTTATATCATAAACACCTAAAAAACAATAGATTAAGCAATAATACGAAATTAATTTGTATAATTCATAACTACTTAAATATGAAAATAAAATATCTTTATTTATCTTTTGGGTTAATACTTTTTTTAGGCTTTATGAGCTTTGCGATGATATTTTCCAATTTTTCATTGAAACAGAAGAAAGAACCTCAGCCCAATATTGTGTGGATTACTTGCGAAGATATGAGTCCGCATCTAAGTGCGTATGGAGACTCTACCGTCCCAACTCCTCACATAGACCGCTTGGCAAGGGAAGGAGTTCGCTACAATAATATGTACTCAATTGCAGGTGTTTGTGCGCCAAGCCGTTCCGCAATTATTACAGGTATGTACCCTCCCGCGATAGGTACGCACAATATGAGGACTATTTACAATACTTTAGTGCCAGATTTGCCTCCTTATTCTGTGGTAGTTCCTCCTGCCGTCAAATGTTTTTCAGAATACTTGAGAGCGGACGGTTATTTCTGTACGAACAATGAAAAGACAGATTACCAATTTGAACCACCAATCTCTGCATGGGACGAGAATAGCAAAACAGCGCATTGGCGCAATAGAAAGCCCAATCAACCTTTTTTTGCTATTTTTAACTTCATGACTACGCATGAGTCTCAAGTATGGATACGCAAAAACGAACCCTTGCTGATAGACCCAAATAAAATAAAAATTCCTCCGTATTATCCAGATAATGAAATAATTAGAAAAGATTTGACTACTTTTTATAACAATATTGCCTACATGGACAGGCAAGTGGGTGAGGTACTAAAACAATTGGAAGAAGATGGTCTAATGGACAATACCATTATATTTTTTTATAGCGACCACGGCGATGGATTGCCGTATGTGAAACGCGAACTTTATGACAGGGGCTTAAAAGTGCCTTTCATAGTGCGTTATCCTGATAAAAAAGGAGCTAATACTGTGGATAGCGAACTTCATAGTTTTGTCGACCTTGCCCCTTCTGTGCTTTCTTTGGCAGGTATCAAACCACCCAAGCACTTACAAGGACAAGCATTTTTAGGAAAATATGCCGCCCTCCAACCAAGAAAATACATTTATGCGGCTCGCGACCGCATGGATTCGGAGTACGATATGGTAAGAGCTGTAAGAGATAAGAAATTCAAATACCTAAAAAATTATCAAACAGAAAAACCTTTTTATCAGAACATAGCTTTCCGACTTCAGCAAGATATGATGAAAGAGATACTCAGGCTTAAAGAAGAAGGAAAACTAAATCAAATGCAAATGATGTGGTTTAGACCTACTAAACCCACAGAAGAACTCTATGATGTAGAAAATGACCCTTATGAGTTTGATAATCTCGCAGATAAGCCCGAGTACAGAGCCAAATTAGAAGAATTGAGGAAAGCACACTTAGATTGGCAGAAACAGTATGGAGACATGGGTTCTGTGCCTGAGAAAGAGATGGTAGCAAAAATGTATCCCAATGGAAAGCAGCAAGTTACTCAATCTCCTGAAATTATAATAAAAGGCAAAAAAGCAACTATCAAATGCCCAACAGAAGGAGTATCCATGGTGTATAAAGTTGAGAGTTCGCAAGCCGCAATCCAGAAAATAGATGCTCGTTATGTTGCTCGTTGGCAAGTATATACGCGTCCTATCAATGTTCAAAAAGGAGATAAAATCTTTGCGATTGCGACTCGCATAGGATTTCAGCAGAGTAGTGAAAAATCCATAGTGGTACAATAAATAAAACTAAAAAACATCTATAGATTCTCCTATCAGTCTTAATCCATCTAAGGTCAAAAGCATATCTGTTTGGTCAAAGTAGGATTGTAAAGAAGTCAAGATGGAGGAAAGTCCACCCGTAGCAACAATTTTGCATTTTTCACCCAGCTCATTTTCAATTTGTTGTAGCATGAAGGGGACTAATCCTACATAGCCAAATAATACGCCCGCTTGGATAGCATGAGTAGTATTTTTGCCAATAGCAGATTGGGGAAGTTCTAAAGGGACTTCGGGCAACTTGGCGGTATGTTGCGCCAAAGCCCTTATGGCTGTTTGTAAGCCAAGTGTAATCGCAACTCCCAATATTTCCCTATGCTTTGACACCGTTGTAAATGTCAGTGCCGTTCCAAAATCTACGATAATACAATGACTATCAGGGAATCTGTGCGAAGCGGCAATGGCATTACAAACTAAATCAGAGCCTATTTCATGGGGATTGTTGATAGCTATTTTTAGTTGGGGATAGGTATCTGCATTGACTAAAATAGGCTCTTTATCGCAAAATCGCACTACCGTCTGGCGTAAAACCTCTGTCAAAGGTGGTACTACACTACTTAATACTACTTTGTGGATTTCGCTAATCTTTAGGTCTGATTCTAAGAAATAATTTCTCAATACAACTTCATAATCAATCGCATTTTTTTGAACAGAAGTAACAGCCCTCCATACATAAACCCAATTACTTTCTTTGTATATTCCAAAAACTATATTAGAGTTTCCAATATCTATTGCTAATAGCATGATTTTAAGTTTTTTATATTATTCTATTTACGATAGTGCTACTTGCCTGAGCCGTAGGGAAAAGAATGACATCTGCAATATTGACATGCGCTGGGCGACTCACCGCAAAATAGATGACTTCAGCCACATCTTGGGCAGTAAGTGGGGTAACCCCTTTATAAACGTTTTTTGCTCTTTCCTCATCACCTTTAAAACGCACTAATGAAAACTCTGTTTCTACCAAACCGGGATTGATAGCTGTTACTTTGATTCCATGCTGTACCAAATCCAATCTCATACCTACATTCAGCGCATCTACTGCATATTTAGAAGCGCAATAAGCATTACCATTAGGATATACTTCCTTGCCAGCAATCGAGCCAAGATTGATGATATGACCTGTCTTGCGCTCAACCATTTGAGGGATAATCGCTTTCGATACATACATCAGACCTTTGACATTAATATCTATCATATCCTCCCAATCTTTGAGGTCTGCTTTGTCCGTAGGAGCAAGCCCATGTGCATTGCCTGCATT
This sequence comes from Thermoflexibacter sp., assembly GCA_025455345.1. Classification (GTDB taxonomy): domain Bacteria; phylum Bacteroidota; class Bacteroidia; order Cytophagales; family Thermoflexibacteraceae; genus Thermoflexibacter. Next base: position 4,470 of record JALOMS010000050.1, read on the forward strand.
ATTTACTAAAATGTCAATATTTTTCCATATTTCAGGCAAACTACTGATTTGTTCGAATACATGGTCTTTGTTCCTAACATCAAAACAAAGCGTAGTAACATTGACTTTTGAACTCAATTCACTTGCCAATAGGTCTAAACGCTCCTTGCGTCTTCCGCAGATAATCAAATCAATTTGATGTTGAGCAAAAATTTCTGCTGTTGCTTTACCTATGCCAGAGGTAGCTCCAGTGATAAGGGCAATTTTTTTCATACTTTTTTTTTGTAAAACTATAAAAAAAATCGAACTCAATGATACTCTGCATACAATACCTGCGATTAATTAAAAATTTTCTGCAAAAGCATATATAGCAATAGGTAAATCATTAATTTTGCACAAAATCTAATGTATCACCAAACATTCTCATATAATCTACGTAAATCTTTTTTAAGCTAATTTTTTTAATTCAAAATATCATAAACAACGCAATATCAAATGACAACAACAACAGGAAATTCATCATATATCGAGCCTGCTCCGATTAAGGACAAAGAGAATCCCTTCGAGTCGATGATGTCTCGCTTTCACGATGCCGCACAACTCATAGGTTTAGACGAAGAAACCTACGAGGTATTAAAAACCCCAACCAAACAAGTCATTGTCTCTTTGCCTGTTACCATGGATAACGGCAAGAAAAAAGTTTTTGAGGGCTATCGTGTCATTCACTCTAAAATCTTAGGACCTGCCAAGGGTGGTATCCGCTATGATATGGGAGTAACCTTAGACGAGGTCAAAGCACTCGCCGCATGGATGACTTGGAAATGTGCGGTAGTAGATATCCCCTATGGTGGTGGTAAAGGTGGCATTATTTGCAATCCCCGCACCATGTCAGTAGGCGAATTGGAGAGACTTACACGCGCTTACACCTCCGAATTGGTAGATATTTTCGGACCCGACCAAGATATTCCAGCCCCAGACATGGGTACAGGTCCCCGCGAAATGGCGTGGCTCATGGACGAATATTCGCGCTCGCAAGGCAAAACGGTTCACGCCGTAGTTACAGGCAAGCCCTTAGTCATGGGAGGCTCACTTGGGCGTACAGAAGCTACGGGAAGAGGGGTCATGGTCAGTACATTGGCTTCTATGGCTAAACTCCGCCTAAATCCGGGTAGAGCCACTTGCGCCGTACAAGGTTTTGGAAATGTCGGCTCTCATGCCGCCGCTTTGATAGAAGAAAGAGGAATTAAAATTTGTGCAATCAGCGACCATACAGGAGCTTATTGGAACGACAAAGGTATAGACATCGCAAAAGCGATAGGATTTAGGAATGGCAACGGTGGCATTTTGGACGGATTCAAAGAAGGAGATAAAATCACAAATGACGAACTCTTAGAAAGCAAAGTAGATATTCTCATTCCTGCCGCCAAAGAAGACGTAATTACACAAGCAAACGCACACAAGATTCAGGCAAAATTGATTGTAGAAGGAGCAAATGGACCTACTAATGCCAAAGCCGACGGTATTATTTATGAAAAAGGCATCAGCGTAGTGCCTGATATTTTAGCAAATGCTGGTGGTGTAACTGTGTCGTACTTCGAGTGGGTACAAAACCGATTAGGATACAAATGGACAGAAGATAGAGTAAATCGCCGCTTAGACCGCATCATGCAAGATTCTTTTGAAAGAGTGTATAAGACAGCCAAAGATTACAGCGTATCTATGCGTTTAGCCGCATATATCGTAGCAATTTCTAAAGTAGCAGAGACTCTCAAGTATCGCGGTGGTTATTAATTACTTAGCTTAAATTATTGATTTCTTACCCAAGCCCACAGAATTTATACTGTGGGCTTTTTTTTGCCTCATAAATTGGGAAATTGCCAATGTCTATTCCATAAAACCAACTGATAATTATAAAATGACTTTTTCTATAAACATTGGCGCACATATCTACAAAGAGTCTTTTACCAATTTGATTTTCACAATTTCTTTATTATTTGTTCTTAATCCATTTATTTTGCAGTTCTCGCTTTAAAATAAGCATAACAATCAAATAACTATTTCACTATCATTAAATTACTCAAATACAAATGAAGGTTTTAAAATTTGGAGGGACTTCTGTTGGCTCTGCTGAAAGAATGAAAGGCGTAAATCAACTTATTAACACAGAAGAACTCAAAATCCAGAAAAGAATCATTGTCTTGTCTGCTATGTCTGGAACAACTAATACATTGGTACAAATTAGCGAACAACTTTATGCAAAAAACTACCCGCAAGCCGCCCTTATTATTACGGAAATGGAACTCAAATACCGTAAAACCATTGGGGAATTGTATAAAAAAGATGAATCCAAAGAGAAAGCAAGCAATTTATTAGATGCCCAATTTGGACATATTCGCTCCTTGGCAAAAGAGAGAGAACGGTTTAGCAATCTCAAAGAACGAATCTTATTAGCAAAAGGAGAACAACTCTCTACGGCAATGTTCCAATTGTTTTTAGAAGAAAATGGCGTGGAATCAGTCCTCCTTGATGCCTTAGAATTTATGAGAATTGATGAAAATAGCGAGCCAGAGATGGACTTTATCGAGGAACAATTGAAAATAGAATTAGAAAAATATCCTGATAATCTGTTATTTATCACTCAAGGCTATATTTGTAAAAATTCTTTTGGAGAGATAGATAACCTCAAACGTGGCGGAAGTGATTATTCTGCTTCTCTCATTGGAGCTGCCGTTAATGCGGAGGAGATTCAGATATGGACAGACATTGACGGAATGCACAATAACGACCCTCGCATAGTAGATAAAACCATGCCCGTAGCCCAATTATCCTTTGATGAGGCGGCAGAGTTGGCGTATTTTGGCGCAAAAATACTGCACCCGTCGACCATTACCCCCGCCAAAGCCAAAAATATTCCTGTCAGATTGCTCAATACCATGGCTCCGCACCTGAAAGGAACTGTGATTACCAAAGATGCCGCAGATACCAATATCAAAGCCGTTGCGGCTAAGGATAATATCACAATGATTAATATTCGTTCTACCCGTATGTTATTGGCGTATGGATTCTTGCGTAAAGTCTTTGAAATATTTGAAAAATATAAAACCTCGATTGACATGGTAACAACCTCAGAGGTCTGTGTTTCTGTAACCATAGATAATATTGCTAATTTAGAGCAGATAATCAACGAATTAGAAGAATTTAGCAGTATAGAAGTCAATAAAAATATGAGTATTGTTTGTGTAGTAGGGGATTTGATTAGTGAGAGAGTAGGTTATGCTGAAGAAATATTCAGTAGCCTCTCAACGGTATCTATCAAAATGATTTCCTATGGGGGTAGTAAAAACAATGTTTCTATGCTGATAGATACCCAAGATAAGAAAGCGGCTTTGCAAGGACTAAATAAGGGACTGTTCAAATTATAATATTTTTAGCCTCTACTGAATATTTAATAAAGAATACCGAATGATAAATCTCGAAATTCAAAATTCATCATTCGGTATTCAAAATTTCATTAAGTAATTCAAAAAGAGATGCTTTTACTTGCCCCTCTTACTTATCAATAAGCCCTTGCAAAAAGCACTTGTTGGGGGGAAGGTTTCCCTGTAACTATACAATTTCCTGCTTCCTTACCAAAATTAATAGGAATACAGCGAATAGTCGCTTTGGTTTCTTCTTTGATTTTTTCTTCTGTAGCCGTAGTTCCGTCCCAGTGTGCTTTGATAAAACCACCTTTGGTTTCTATTACTTCTTTAAATTCTTCATAAGACGTTACTTCAGTAATATGCTCGTTGCGGAAAGCTAAGGCTTTTTGATAAATATTAGTATGGATTTCATTCAAAAGATTGACGATTTGTTCAATCAGAATATCCAAGCTAATAGATTGCTTTGTTTTGGTATCTCTCCTTGCGACTTCTGCCACGTTGTTTTCCAAATCTCTCTCCCCGATAGCAATGCGTACAGGTACACCTTTTAGTTCCCATTCCGCAAACTTAAACCCAGGGCGTTGGGTATCTCTATTGTCATATTTTACGCTAATTCCTTGTTTTTGAAGTTTTTGTTTGATTTCAGCAACCTTAGCGTCTATTTTTTGCAAACCTTCTTCGCTTTTATAAATAGGCACAATCACTACTTGGATGGGCGCGAGATTAGGCGGCAATACCAAGCCTTCATCATCAGAATGAGCCATGACCAAAGCACCCATTAGACGAGTGCTGACCCCCCAAGATGTCCCCCAAACATAATCCAATTTATTACTTTTGTCTGTAAACTTTACATCAAAAGCCTTTGCAAAATTTTGCCCTAAAAAGTGAGAAGTCCCTGCCTGCAATGCCTTTCCGTCTTGCATCAATGCCTCTATGCAATAAGTATCTACTGCTCCTGCAAATCGCTCATTCTCTGTCTTTACCCCTTTGATGACGGGGAGAGCCATGAAGTTTTCTACAAAATCAGCATATACATCAAGAATTGTTTTGGTTTCTGCAATAGCTTCTTCGGCGGAAGCGTGAGCGGTATGCCCTTCTTGCCAAAGGAACTCTGCTGTACGCAAAAATAAACGTGTACGCATTTCCCAACGCACCACATTTGCCCATTGATTAATGAGTAAAGGCAAATCTCTATAAGATTGAATCCAATTTTTATAGCTATTCCAAATCACCGCTTCAGAAGTAGGACGTACTATCAATTCTTCCTCCAACCGAGCTTCAGGGTCGACCATCAATTTGCCTTTTTGATTGGGGTTAGCTTTCAATCGGTAGTGAGTAACTACGGCACATTCTTTGGCAAAACCTTCCGCATGCCCTTCCTCTAATTCTAAAAAACTTTTCGGCACAAACAAGGGGAAATAAGCATTGGTATGACCTGTGTCTTTGAACATCTTGTCCAAAGTTTGTTGCATTTTTTCCCAAATAGAATAGCCATACGGTTTGATGACCATGCAACCTCTCACCGCAGAGTTCTCCGCCAAATCTGCTTTTTTTACTAATTCATTATACCATTCTGAATAGTTCTCACTTCTGGAAGGTAATGCTTTGCTCATAATTTTAAATATTTCTTGTATTTTACTAAAAATGCTCGCAAAATTAGGAGGAAATCAGAAAGAACGAAAGAAAAATCTCTATTTTTGCCTAATTCAACAAAATCTTATTATCCATGCGTAACTATTGTCTTAGATTCAGTCTTGTAGTTTATAGTTTGACTGTATTTTTATTTTTTAATCATCAAAGTCTTTTGGCTCAGAAAAAAGCTGATAAGGATAAGCCAATCAAGAAGGAGGTCTTAGAACCTTACAAAGAATTAGTCCCAGGGACAAAAGATATATTTATAGAAATGATGCCCATCCCCCAAGGAGATTTCATTATGGGGAGTCCAGATAGTGAAGCCAATAGGAAAGAAGATGAGGGCAAACAACATCAAGTCAAAGTAGATGCTTTTTGGATAGGAAAGATAGAAATTACTTGGAATCAGTACGAGCCTTTTATGTCCAAAGATATGAGAGATGAAGCACTTAACAAGGACAAACAAGTAAATGGGAAGACCTTAGTAGATGCGGTTTCCTATCCAAGTCCCCCTTATGTAGATATGAGTTTTGGCATGGGCAAGGACGGCTATCCTGCTATCAATATGACCCAATACGCCGCACTGATGTACTGCAAATGGCTGACTATGAAGACAGGACACTTTTATAGACTCCCTACTGAGGCTGAGTGGGAATACGCTTGTAGGGCGGGAAGCACTACTGCTTATGCTTTTGGAGATGATACCAACCAACTTGGAGAATTTGCTTGGTACTATGATAATAGTAATGGTGGTTATAAGAAAGTAGGTCAAAAAAAACCGAATGCTTGGGGGCTATATGATATGCACGGCAACGTGTGCGAATGGACTCTTGACCAGTATGTAGCAGATAGTTATCAAAATGTAAAAAATAAAAAAGGCTCTGATTATACGCCTGTAAGTAGTTTATACCCTATCGCAGTCAAAGGAGGCTCTTGGGACGATGACCCTGACCAACTTAGAAGTGCCGCAAGAAGAGGCTCGAAGCCGTCTTGGAAACAGCGAGACCCTCAAATCCCTAAAAGCAAGTGGTGGTTTACTGATGCCTCTTTTTGTGGTTTTAGGATAGTAAGACCAGAGGTACAGCCAAGCAAAGAGGAAATAGAAAAATATTTTCGTACTCCCCCAGATGATTTGTAAGCAAATAGTCTTAAAGAGGGAATGTGGAGTTGTTAATTAAGAATCTATTTGCTTTTCTTTCTTTCCAATAAATTTATCATATTTGCAATGTGAAGTAAATCTACAATTTTGATTATAAAGATAGAATATGAGTGATAACAACGAGAAGATTATTTTTTCAATGGCGGGCGTAAGCAAAATCTATCCGCCTCAAAAACAAGTTCTTAAAAATATTTACCTCTCTTTTTTTTATGGAGCAAAAATAGGTGTCTTGGGTTTAAACGGTTCAGGAAAGTCCACTTTGCTCAAGATTATTGCAGGTATAGATAAAAGCTATACAGGAGAGGTAGTTTCATCGGCAGGTTATACGGTAGGTTATTTGGAGCAAGAGCCTCAGTTAGACCCTACCAAAACAGTAAAACAAATAGTACAAGAGGGAGTACAACCTATCATAGATTTGTTAAAAGAGTTTGAAGAAATCAATGAAAAATTTGCAGACCCTGATGCTGACTTTGACAAACTCATGGCGCGTCAGGCGACTATCCAAGACAAACTTGACCAAGTAGGAGCTTGGGAACTCGATAATACACTTGAGAAAGCAATGGATGCGCTACGTACCCCTCCAGAAGACGCTATCATCGGGAATCTTTCTGGTGGTGAGAAGCGCAGAGTTGCTCTTTGCCGATTATTGTTACAAGAGCCAGATGTGTTACTCCTTGATGAGCCAACTAACCACTTGGACGCAGAATCTGTGTTGTGGTTAGAGCAACATTTAAAACAATACAAAGGCACAGTCATTGCCGTTACACACGACCGTTATTTCTTAGACAATGTCGCAGGTTGGATATTGGAGTTGGATAGGGGAGAGGGCATACCTTGGAAAGGAAACTATTCCTCTTGGCTCGACCAAAAGCAAAAGCGATTGGCAGTAGAAGAAAAGCAAGAATCTAAACGGCAAAAAACACTTCAAAGAGAATTAGAATGGGTGAATATGTCCCCAAAAGCACGACAAGCCAAACAAAAAGCCCGTTTGAGTTCTTATGAAAAACTCTTGAATGAGGAAGTCAAACAAAAAGAAGAAAAATTAGAGTTGTACATTCCGCCTGGTCCCCGACTTGGCAATAAGGTTATCGAGGCAAGCAATATTTCAAAGGCTTATGGAGATAAACTACTGATAGAAAACTTTAGCTTTGCCTTGCCTCCCGCAGGAATCGTAGGAGTAATAGGTCCAAATGGAGCTGGAAAGACTACTTTATTCAAAATGATAACAGGAGCTGTAATGCCTGACCATGGTACTTTTGAGGTAGGCACCACAGTCAAGTATGCCTATGTGGACCAAGAACACGATGACTTAGACCCTAACAAAACGGTTTGGGAAGTAATCTCTGGAGGCAATGAACTGATGAAAGTAGGAGAAAAAGAGATGAACTCAAGGGCTTATGTAAGCAAATTTAACTTTAGTGGCACAGACCAACAGAAAAAAGTAGGACAACTCTCTGGTGGAGAGAGAAATAGGGTTCACTTGGCAATGACTATTAAGCAAGGAGCTAACTTATTGCTTTTAGATGAGCCTACTAACGACTTAGACGTGAATACCTTGCGCGCTTTGGAAGAAGGATTAGAGAGCTTTGCTGGTTGTGCGGTAGTGATTTCGCACGACCGTTGGTTTTTAGACAGAATTGCTACGCACATCATTTCCTTTGAAGGTGAGTCAGAAGTCCGATTCTTTGAGGGGAATTTTACTGAATATGAAGAGTTTAAGAAAAAACAAGAAGGTTACTTAGAACCCAAGAGAATCAGGTATAAGAAATTAGTATAAGTGAATAGGTAGGGACTTCGTTCCTGCCTATTTCTATCTAAATCTATTTAATATCTTGAAAACCATTATCTTATTATTAATCTCAAATATCTTTATGACTTTTGCTTGGTACGGACATCTCAAATTCAAAGAGGTGTCCCTCTGGAAAGTCATCTTAGTAAGTTGGGGGATAGCCTTCCTCGAATATTGTTTCCAAGTCCCAGCCAATCGCATAGGATATGGACAGTTCAATGCTACAGAGCTAAAAGTTATCCAAGAAGTCATCACTTTAGTTGTTTTTTTGTGCTTTGCAGTTTTCTATCTCAAAGAAGAGATTAGATGGAACTACATCGTAGGGTTTGTATTGATTGTATTAGCTGTATTTTTTGTTTTCAAAAAATGGTGATAGATTATCTGAAAGCGGATACATGATTTTTGATGATTTACAAATAAAATTAAGCTGGTAATGGGGTAGGTTTTTCAAAAAAATTGTTAAGTCTATCCAATCATATCAAAAAATCTTCGATTAATCGCTAAATTGCAAGCGTTTTATTACCAATACATATTTATCTACCAAGGAGAATGAAATACATAAAATTCTATTTGCTTGCACTTATCGTTATAGTCATAGACCAAGTTGTCAAACTCTCTATCCATGAGTACCTGTTTGAGGGAGAAGAAATTCTTATTTTTGGGAATTGGTTCAAATTGCACTATACCACCAATCCGGGCATGGCATTTGGTTTGGAATTTGGCTCTGAATACGGCAAATTAGGGCTTACTTTTTT
>JALOMS010000585.1 GCA_025455345.1 Thermoflexibacter sp.
AATAGTTTGTGGGAACTGTACAGGTTTGTCTTCTTTTTTGAACTTTGCAATATTATAAGTAGCTAACAAAGCTCCATTTACACACATTTCTACCAATAAGCCAACCTTCGTATCTTCTTTTAGAATATAATTCAAATCCAAAACAATGTCTTGACCTACTTTCTCTTTTTGCTTATTTATCAAAAGTCTTATGGCATTTTTTAATATCTCTTGTTTTGTATGCTCGCCAAGTCCTAACAGCACTATTTTTTCTGTTAAGGTTTGGGCAGATGTATAAACTATCAGTGTTTCATCTACTCCTCCTTTGAAGTCTTGTAATATACTGGAAGGCAGACCAAATTGGTTTAGAATTATACCCAAGTTATTATCTAATTCTTGGGTGTACAAAGGAATAATAAGGGTATGTTTTTGTGTTGCTTTTTCTATGATTTGGAAATCCATATCAAAATATTTATTTGTTAAAGAATAAGAATCTACTTGAATTATCAAAATTAGGTAATTTCTACTAAAAAATAAAAAAGCAGTTTGGGTAAGATGACTACCCAAACTGCTTTATCTTTATCGATTACTTATTGATGCTTACAACTGAGCTTCTAATTTCTTAGCCAATACATTTTTAGGAGTAAATCCTACTAATTTATCAACCATTTGCCCATTTTTAAAAATCATTAAAGTAGGGATACTACGAATACTATATTTGAAAGAAACTTCAGGATTGGTATCTACATCAAGTTTTGCTACTGTTGCTTTGCCTTGATAATCATTGGATAACTCTTCTACTACAGGAGCTACCATACGGCAGGGTCCACACCATTCTGCCCAAAAATCTACCAATACAGGTTTGTCAGAAGCGATTAGCTCATCAAAATTCTTATCTGTTGCTTCAATTACTGAATGTGCCATTGTTTTATGATTTTTTTGTCGGATAATTTTTGTTTTTAATGAAAGCAAAATTTCTTATGATATTAATATTATAGTGCTTTTTGTTTCATTATTAATAAAAACAAGGAATACAAAAATAAGTTCATTTGTTAAATCATTCATCAGGTAAATTTTTAATGTTTGAAATGCCGTACTCCTGTAAATACCATAGCCATGTTATGAGCATCACAGTAGGCAATAGAGTCAGCATCTTTGACAGACCCACCCGGCTGTATTACAGCTCTAATGCCTTCTTTTTCAGCAATTTCTACACAGTCAGGAAAAGGGAAAAAGGCATCAGAAGCCATGACTGCTTTACTCAAATCAAAGCCAAAATTCTTGGCTTTTTCTATTGCCTGTCTAAGCGCATCTACCCTTGAAGTTTGCCCTACTCCACTTGCAAACAACTGACTATCATTGGATAGAATAATTGTGTTGGATTTAGTATGCTTTACTAATTTGTTGGCAAATAGTAATGACTGGACTTCTGCTTCATTGGGAGCGCGCTTAGTAACTACTTTTAGGTCTTTTTCTGTTTCTACGGCTAAATCCTTGTCTTGTTCTATGACCCCATTCAAAAGGGTTTTGAACTGTTTATCAGATAATTGTGTGGGTTTTTGTAATAATAGTATTCTATTTTTCTTACTTTTGAGGAGAGCTAAAGCATTATCGGCAAAAGCTGGAGCTATTAATACTTCAAAAAACAATTTATTCAATTCTTCTGCACATTCTAAATCTACTTCTTTGTTAGTAACGATGACCCCGCCAAAAGCAGAGATAGGGTCTGCTTCTAAGGCTTTCAAATAGGCATCTTTCATTGTCTTTCCCGTTGCCATTCCACAAGCATTGGTATGCTTGAGTATAGCAAAGGCTGTTTCTTCAAATTCGGCAATAAGAGCAACTGCGGCATCTATATCTACTAAGTTGTTATATGATAGCTCTTTGCCGTTCAACTGCTCAAACATTTCACTCAAATTGCCATAAAAAATACCTTTTTGATGAGGATTTTCCCCGTATCTGAGCGTCTGTCCATGACGAATGCTTTGTTTGAATACCTGCTCGGAAGTAGATTGATTAAAATAGTTAAAAATAGCCGTATCATAATGTGAAGTCATATCAAATGCTTGTGCGGCGAACTTCTTACGGTCATTGAGTGTAGATGTCCCCTGATTTTCTTGTAAAAGATTCAATAAGGCAGGGTATTGCTCTCGTGAAGATACAATCAATACATCTTGAAAATTCTTTGCGGCGGCTCTAATCAGTGAAATCCCGCCAATATCTATTTTTTCAATAATATCTTCCTCACTTGCTCCTTTGCGAAGGGTCTCCTCGAATGGATATAAGTCCACAATTACTAAGTCCATTGCAGGGATTTGATAGTGATTAGCTTGGGATATATCTTCTTGATTATCGCGACGATACAGGATTCCACCAAATATTTTTGGGTGCAAGGTCTTCACTCTCCCCCCAAAGATAGAAGGATAAGAGGTTAGGTCTTCGACTGCGGTAACTTGTACTCCTAAGTCTTCTATAAACTTTTGAGTACCACCTGTAGAATAAATTTTCACACCCTGCTCATCTAATATTTTGACAATAGGTGCAAGATTATCTTTATAAAAAACGGAAATAAGTGCGGAAGTGATTTTTTTGTCCATGGATATAAAAAGTAAAAAATAAAGCAAAACTACATAAAAAGGAAAAATTCCTTTAAACAAGGTTCAAAGGAATTTTTTGAAATAAGTATTAAAACGAAATTTAATCTTATGAGAGGTTCCGAGCGGATTCGAACCGCTGTAGAAGCTTTTGCAGAGCTCTGCCTAGCCTCTCGGCCACGGAACCTTGTGTGAATTTTGGACTGCAAAGATAGAATAAATATTCTTATTCTACAAACCTTTTTCCTTTTTTTATCTTTGCTTTGCATAAAAACGATACCACCATGATTACGTGTAAACCCAGATTTTCTGTACAACTTTTTCTTTTTGGTTTCTTATTTGTCTTGTATGGCTTTTGCTTTATGATGATAGGAAATATACTTAATGGAGCAGAGTCTATTTGGCTATTAGTAGGAGCAATATTGACATTGATAATTGCTATATTATTTACAATCAAGACATTAATAGGCTACAAAACACTTTCCATTGATAAAACAAAAATAGCGATTAAGTATCCCTTCCGCACTTTTTTGTTTGAGATTAAGGATTGCTCATCGTGGGAAGAAATAGAAATCAAAACATTTAATAATCAAGTATTTAAGCAAGTTAATTTGGAGATAAAACATCATAAAATTAGTTTTAGCCAACAAGAGCATACAGACTATGATAAATTGGTACAATTCCTGAAAAAGAATGTTAAAAAGAAGGCACAGTAAAACCCTTTCAGGATTACCTGCTGTTATTTCATGCTTGCCAAATCTACAATGATACCTTCATAGCCATTTTTTTGCATGAGGACTTCATTGTATGTAAGTGCCGAACGACGCGATTGGAAGGGACCCAAAATTACTTCATAAATCATTTTCCCCTCTTTCTCATCTAAGTGTAATATGATGTTTCTGTGAAACTTAGACTGTAATAATTTCATTTTTTCCAAAGCTCCTTCGTAGGAATTGTATGTTCCCATTTTAACACCAAAACCTTCTGACTTTTGTGTTTCTAAGTGAACCTTGAATAAGCCCTTGCCTTTGGGCTGTATAAATGCGGCTCTGGGCGGGTC
>JALOMS010000051.1 GCA_025455345.1 Thermoflexibacter sp.
CAATTGACAAAAAAAAATACACAAGAAACTTTCCTAAACAATCCTGCTTTTAGCCAAGTCAAGCGTTTGCGCTCTGATGGACCAAGAATGGGACTTACGGTATTTACAGGTGAGATTGCTACTCGCTTGCAAGAACAAGTTGTTAGTGGTGGTTTTGATGTAATCCCTATGATGTTCCAATTTGGTTATCAATTTGAAAAACAATACCTTAATGAAGGGAAGTTTCAGGGCTTATTTGAGTTTATTCCTATGGTTACAGGCATGGACCAAAGTCTTTTCATTCCAAGTTTTAGTATTTTACATGGAATTAGAAATAATAAAAATGGATGGGAATTTGCCTTTGGACCTACATTCAAGGCTATTTCGCAAGCTGAAGGGTATTTTGACAATGGAGTATGGAAGCTAAAAAACGACTTGACTTCTCCAGAACAGGTTACTATTAAGCGATTAGACAGTAGAGGGCAACATGAGCTTCGCACTGGTTTTGTGATTGCTTGTGGAAAAACTTTCCGCTCTGGCAAAATGAATATGCCTCTAAATGCCTATTTCGTACCAAGAAAAGACGGTATGCAATTTGGCTTATCTTTAGGATTCAATGCAAAGAATGAGTAACAAAAAAATAGCCTTACTCATGCGGGTAAGGCTATTTTTTATCTCAAAAAGGATTAGTGAGAATGAGAGGAAATATGAATTTCTTCTTCTTTCGCCACCTCTTTATCATATTCTTCTAAAGCCTTTTCATGCTCCAAATTAGACTCTAATGTTTCATAATGAGGAATATGTTGAGGAATAAAGTCTTCTTTAGCCCCAGGTTTGCTATAATCATAAGGCCATCTATATACCGTAGGAATCTTGCCTTCCCAATTGCCATGACCTGGTAATCTTGATGTAGTCCATTCCAAAGTATTTGACCTCCAAGGATTAAGAGGGGCTAACCTACCGTAGAATATAGAATAAAAGAAGTTAAACATAAAGATAAATTGCGCGCTTAGCGTAATAATAGCGGCAATACTTATCAACATATTTAAGTCCGCATACATATTAAATGCGTCAAAGTTTGTCCATGAGTAATATCTTCTTGGGAAACCAGCGATACCTATATAGTGCATAGGGAAGAATACAAAATAGACCCCAACAAAAGTAATCCAGAAATGCACATACCCTAATTTTTCATCCATCATTCTGCCAAACATCTTAGGGAACCAGTGATAGACACCTGCCATCATGCCAAAGAAAGAGGCAGAACCCATTACTAAGTGAAAGTGAGCAACTACAAAGTAAGTATCATGCAACTGAATATCTATGGCAGAGTTACCTAAAGCTATGCCTGTTACCCCACCAGAGATGAAGAAAGAAACTAAACCTATGGAAAACAGCATCGCAGGTGTAAATACTATATTGCCGCGCCAAAGCGTAGTAATGTAATTAAAAGACTTTACTGCGGAAGGAACAGCAATAATCAATGTAAGTAACATAAACACAGAACCTAAGAAAGGATTCATACCTGTTACAAACATATGGTGCGCCCAAACTATAAAGGAAATGAAGGTAATCGCTAACATAGATAAGACCATCGCCTGATAACCAAAGATAGGCTTCCTTGAGTTAGTCGCTATAATTTCAGAAGTAATACCCAATGCAGGCAATAATACAATATATACTTCAGGATGCCCTAAAAACCAGAATAAATGCTGGAATAATAGTGCGCTACCCCCTGTATTGTGTAGTGCTTCCCCATCTATATAAATCTCATCTAAATAAAAACTTGTACCAAAACTTCTGTCAAAAATTAACAACAATGCCGCAGAAAATAAAACAGGGAAAGATAAAATCCCTATGACTGCTGTTAAGAAAAATGCCCAAATTGTTAGTGGTAATCTCCACATACTCATACCTCTGGTTCTTAGGTTAATTACCGTAGTAACATAGTTAATACTTCCAAGCAAAGAACCAACAATAAACAATGCCATACTTACTAACCACATCGTCATACCCAATCCAGAACCCAAACTTGCTTTTGGCAAGGCACTCAAAGGCGGGTAAATCACCCAACCACCAGAAGCAGGACCTGTTTGAATAAAAATTGAAGCAAACATTACAACACTTGAAGCAAAGAAGAACCAATATGACAACATATTCAAAAATCCTGAAGCCATATCTCTTGCACCTATCTGCAAAGGAATCAAAAAGTTACTAAATGTTCCACTTAAACCTGCTGTTAATACAAAGAACACCATAATAGTTCCGTGCATAGTTACCAAAGCAAGATAAAAGTTTTGGTCAAGTTTCCCTTGTTCCGTAATCCAACCGCCCAAGATTGGTCTTAATACTTCCAAATTTGCATCAGGAAAACCTAATTGCAAACGGAAGATAACTGAAAAAACGCCACCGATAACTGCCCAGAAGATACCTGTAATCAAAAACTGCTTAGCTATGACTTTGTGGTCTTCTGAAAATATATACTTTCGTATAAATGACTGCTCATGGTGTTCATGGTCATGATGTTCATCATGATGAACCTGAGTTTCGAGATTCTGTGTATCTACTGCAGACATATTTTATATGATATATTTGAGTTGAAATTTATTTTTCTAAATCAGCTAAATTAACATCTTTTAATTTTAGGCTTGAGATATAATCCTTGTTTTGTTTTGACCAAGGCTCTTGCTCAGTAACCCATTTATTAAAATCTTCTGGCTCATCTACTACTATTACCATACGCATAGCGAAGTGGCTATTCCCACAAATCTCCGTACAAGCCATTTCATAATTAAATTTCTCATTATTTAGTTCTTTACGCATATCTGCTGTACTCTTAGTAGGCGTAAACCAGAAAGTCGTAGGCATACCTGGTACCGCATCCATTTTTACCCTGAAATGAGGCATATAGACACTGTGCAATACGTCTCTTGCTCTGATATTTAACTTTACAGGTTTGCCTTTGGGAAGGTGTATTTCTCTTGGTGTAAAGTCATCAAAATTGGCTTTATCATTGGCGAAATCCATTCCCAATTGATTAGTACCATCTATTTTAGTAAAATCGTATTTCCCTATCTTTCCATCTTTACCCGGATAGCGTACCATCCAGTTAAACTGTTTCCCAACGATTTCCAATTCAGTAGCATTATCAGGAGCAGGAGCCATGATTTTATTCCACTCCAATAAACCTGTAATTACCAATATAGCCATCACAATACCTGGAATTACAGTCCAAATCAATTCCAATTTGGTATTATCTGGATACCAATGAGCTTTTCTATCTTCTCTGAATCGGAAAAAATAAGGAGCTAAGAATAAAAGTACATGTGTTGCTACAAAAGCAACTGTAATAATCGCTGTAGTAGTCCAAAAGAGATTATCTGTAACTACTCCATGCTCTGAAGATGGTGGAGGCAGGTACTGTGCCTTCGCTGAGTACCAGAAGAATGCTCCAAAACCTACAATGAAAAACACAATAAATAGAAAACCGTTTACGGTATTGCTATAGCCCACCCTTTTCTCTGATGCGCCTTTCGCAATATTTACTAATGCCAAGATTCTATACACTAATGCAAAAAGTGCAATGAGTAGAATAGTGCCTGTTATGATAAGAAGACCTGTCATGGTGATTTATAGTATAAATTTTTAAATTTTACTCAGTTATTACAGTTTGTAAAATTAAAAGGTTTTAAGAATTTTATTTTTTTTCAAAAACCTTCAAAATTTTTTGAAAGATATAATAGCTCTTAGATAGCATAAATCTCTATCTAAGGAATAATTATTTCTATTAATAATGATGATGTAAGCTTTCTTGTATCATTGGGTGATTCTTTGCTATCAAAGGAGCTTTAGAAAGCGCATTAGCAACCACATAGGCAAAGCCCGCTAAGTAAATCATTGCTAAACCAATTTCTAAAAATCCAAATCCCCCATGCTCTTTCAATGTACCAGGCGTAATCATCAAATAAAAGTCAAACCAGTGTCCAATAAGAACAGCTATACATACTATTTTGATAATAGTTGCTTTTCTCTTAGAATCTCTGGTCATAAATGCCAAGAAAGGGAAAAAGAAATTTATAAATAAGTTAAAGAAAATAAACTTACTATAAAAGTCACTCTCTAATCTTTCTACAAAGTAGATGGTTTCTTCTGGAATGTTGGCATAATATATCAAAAGGAATTGACCAAACCAGATGTAAGTCCAAAATACGCTAAAGCCAAATACCATCTTATTAATGTCATGAAAATGGCTTTCATTCAAAAATTTCAAATAACCAGCCTCTTTCAGGAGAACTAAAGTCAAAGATATAGCCGCCAAACCTGCTACATGCCAGCTTGCAAATACATACCAGCCAAACATGGTGCTAAACCAGTGTGTATCAATAGACATTACCCAATCCCAAGCAGAAACAGAGGAAGAGACTGCAAAGAAAATAATAAATAGTGTAGCAATAGTTTTCATTTTCCAAAAACGTTTTGTCCCACCTTCAATATCTTCTAATAAAGATTGTTTTCGTAAAGTATAATAAAATGCAATCCACCCACCTATAAAAACAAGCATTCTTATTAGGTAAAAGGGCAGATTCAAGTAGGCTTGCTTACCAGCAATTATTTCATCATAATTTGGACTTTCTTTATCGTAAAGTGAAGCGTCAGTCCAATGAAAGATAGTATGATTTCCCCATAAGAATACACCTATCATTAATACCAAAGCAACAGGAAGAAAACTTCCAAATGCTTCTGGTATTCTTTTGATACCTGCTGACCAACCAGCATGTGCGGCATATTGGACAGCAAAAAAGAATACTCCTACAATGCTTAAGCCCAAGAAATAAACATTATTAATCCAAAAATTTACTTTCAGGCGGTCAGTCCAAGTGTAGTGATGTCCATGTCCGTGTTCGGAGCCACTGCCCTCGCCACCCGCAAAGGCAAGCGCATGACCTCCTTCGCTACTATCTCCACCTGTTGCTAACATGATGATACCAATAACAAAAAGCACAACGCCAATGACTAAAATGGTGAAGATACTTCTTTTTGCACCATCAGAAAATACAAATCTTTCTTCGATATCGTATGAATCTGCTTTCATTATTTTTACTTTTTAATATTTTGAACAGAATAACTCTGTATAAAATTTTTTCAAATAAATTCAAAAATTAGGACTGAAATATTTGCTTACTTTTTAGCCTTCGCCTTTTTGTAATTTTTTTACGTAATGAACTACTTTCCATCTATCTTCGGCAGAAAGCGTCATCTTGAAGCCCCACATTCTCCCCTTTCCATGAGAAATCGCATGGAAGATATGCCCTTCAGAAAGATTTTTGTAAGCGGCACCAGTAAGATTTGCTACCCCCTTATACATACCCCCTACTTTGCCATCTCCTAATCCTTTCTCTCCATGACAAGGCTGACAATAAGAAACATATAATTTCTTACCTTCGCCCACTACCATACCCGTAGAGTCCAAAGGTACAGGATTTACCAAAGCACGACCTGCCAATGCAAGACTATCCTTGTGTAATTCATAGAAATACAATGTTTTGTCTTTTGCATCCTTAGCCGTATCTAACATTAGGCGATAGTTTTGGCGAGGTACTGTTCCTTCTACAGGCAACATCATATTTATCTGCTTTTTGCCTTTGTATTGATTATATGGATTAGAATTATAATATCCACGTCCATAGGCTATAGAATCAGTAATTTGTGAATATGGGTCGTATGCAACAGAATGATACATATCAGGAGCATATTCTACTCCTTGATAATTCCCATTTGGCTCACAGCTCAATAAGAGTGAGCAAGCGAAAATCGCTACAATTAGGTTGCTTATTTGTCCTCTTGATAACATTTTTGTTAATGAGTTTAATTTTAACGGTGATGAGCAATTCTGCTTGACCTTGTTACTCCATTAGTAAATAAATCCACTACATATTTGATAAAAGAACTTTTGTTGTCTTCATCTGTAAAGTCTCTTCTATAAACTTCTTCTGCATGCAAATCTTTGAGAATAGAACGAATCTGCTCTTCGCTTAGAGAAGCATTATTTGCCAAATCTATAGCAACAACGAGCTTATCATCAGTTGCTCTAATATCAAAAATTCTTGGTACGCTATGAGGCAAATATCCTCTCACAAATAAAAAGGTCAGCGTCATTCCATAGGAAGCTAAAAGCACTGTAAACTCGAAAGTAACAGGCACAAAATCAGGAATTGATAAGTATGGTTTCCCACCAATATTCATGGGCCAATCTATTACCATCATACCTATCTGCATTATCAATGCAAGGCATGTCCCCAAAAAGCCAAACATAAACGCCGCTTTGGGAGTCCAAGACCTTTGGTAACCTAATGCGTGTTCTAAACCATGCACGGGATAGGGTGTAAAGACTTCATGAATTTTTACACCTTTTTTTCTAATATCTCCTACGCCATGCAATAGGTCGTCTTGGTCTCCAAATATGCCAACTAAAAAATGTTTATTTTTGTCCATATCAATATTTTTATTGAGCGTTCTAATTTTTTTAATGTACTTCTTTTGCAGTTGTTGGTTCTTCTGTAGAAGGTAAAGGCTCTCGCACCAAAGTTCTTCGTGCTCTATAAACTTTTGAATTAGATTCTTTTAGTATTGCCTTTACTTCTGCCATATTGATTACAGGGAAGAATTTAGCAAATAAAAAGAAGAAAGTAAAGAACAAACCAAACGTAAATAGATAAGTACCGACATCATGTATAGTAGGAATAAAATATACCCAACTTGATGGTAGGTAATCTCTATGCAAAGAGGTTACAATGATTACAAAACGCTCGAACCACATACCTATATTTACTACAATAGATAATACAAATGTCCATGTTAGACTTGTACGGATTGATTTTATCCAGAACAATTGAGGAGAAATTACATTACAAGTCATCATCGCCCAGTATGCCCACCAATAAGGACCTGTGGAGCGATTCAAGAAAGCATATTGCTCATATTCTACGCCAGAATACCATGCAATAAATAATTCGGTTGTATAAGCAACTCCTACGATAGAACCTGTTACAATGATGATAATATTCATCATTTCTATATGTTCTATGGTAATATAATCTTCTAAATGATAGACTTTACGAGTGATTAGCATGAGTGTCAATACCATCGCAAAACCAGAAAAGATAGCACCTGCGACGAAGTAAGGCGGGAAAATAGTTGTATGCCATCCAGGTATTACTGAAGTAGCAAAGTCAAAACTCACGATTGTATGTACAGAAAGTACAAGAGGAGTAGAAAGTCCCGCTAATATCAAGGAAACTGCCTCGTAGTGCATCCAAGATTTTGCTGAACCGTCCCAGCCTAAACTCAATATCCCATACATTAAACGAGAGATTTTAGAAGTAGCCCTATCTCTAATCGTAGCAAAATCAGGAACTAAACCCACATACCAGAATAAAAGAGAAACAGAAAAATACGTCCCAATAGCAAATACGTCCCATAACAGAGGAGAGTTAAAGTTTGGCCACAAAGAACCGTATGTATTTGGCAGAGGAAATGCCCAAACAGGACCTATCCAAGGTCTTCCCATGTGAGCAATAGGCCAGAACAAGGCGCAAATAACGGCAAAAATTGTCATTGCTTCTGCGGCTCTATTGATAGAAGTGCGCCACTTTTGGCGGAAAAGCAAAAGGATAGCAGAAATCAATGTTCCTGCGTGACCAATACCTACCCACCAAACGAAGTTGGTAATATCCCAAGCCCATTGTACACTTTTATTCAATCCCCACTTACCAATTCCATTCCAAAGTAAATCTCCTAAATAATAACCACCTACACCAAGTGCTAAAAGTGAGGCGGCAAGGGAAGCTAACCAGACAGAGCTTGGTGCGCCTTCTACCTGTTTGCAAACATCTTCAGTAACATCGTGATGCGTTTTCCCTCCTGTTACCAAAGGTTCTCTAACTTCTGATACGATTTGCATTTGATATATAATTAATGTTTTTGATTATCAAGTTAAATTAAATTCTAAAGATGACAAACATCTCACTTATGCTTTTTTCTTTTCATCATCTATGTTTCTAATCTTAGTCAGGTACCAAACATTTGGACGAGTATTAATCTCATCTAATACATTATAGGCTCTGCCTTTCTCTACTTCGTAGTCCAACAATACAGATACTTTTGCACCTACATCATTTAGGTCTCCGAATACGATAGCTTCAGTAGGACAAGCAGAAGCGCAGGCAGTTGTAATTTCTCCATCTTTTGGTCTTCTCCCCTCGCTCTTTGCTTTCAATTTGCCAGCTTGGATGCGTTGAACACACAATGAGCATTTTTCCATTACGCCTCGCGAACGAACGGTAACATCTGGATTCAACACCATTTTACCTAAATCGTTATTTTGGTTGTAATCAAACTCATTGTTATTATAATACTTAAACCAGTTAAAACGTCTTACTTTATAAGGACAGTTATTAGCACAATATTTCGTACCTATACAACGATTATAAGTCATCTGATTTACTCCTTCAGAACTGTGGGTAGTAGCGGCTACTGGACAAACTGTTTCACAAGGTGCATTATTACAGTGCTGGCACATCATAGGCTGGAAAACTACCTTTGGATTCTCTACCACTTGCGCCAATTTTTCAAAATCTCTTTCCTCTAAACCATCTCCTTCTGAAGTATAATAGCGGTCTATACGTATCCAATGCATTTCACGACGGTTGATAATTTCTTTCTTACCAACTACTGCTACGTTATTTTCTATATGACAAGCTGTAATACAAGCCCCACAACCAATACAAGAATTCAAATCAATAGACATTCCCCAATGGTGATTGGTATATTTATGTATATCTGCTTTAATTCCTCGTCTTGCATTCCAAAGCGTTTTTTCGTATTCTGTCTTTGGCTCTTTGCCTTCGCTGTAGCCATCACTTGAAATGTCCCAAATACTGACATCAGTAGGTTTTCTTTTTCCTTTGATACTACCACTAATATGAGGGAAAAATCTACCTGCTTGCTCATCTTTCTGATATTGAGCTAATGATGCTTCTTGAATGATGGTTTCTCTACCCATGAAAGTGCTATGTGTTTGGGTAGTAGCTAATCTTTCCCAATCTCCAGAATCAGCAATGCTCACTCCTGTGAATTGGGCATATCTTACTGTATTGCTAAGAGTAGCAAAGCTATACATATTAATACCACCTGCTTCGTTAGCGACTTTCCCTACTGTAACTTTATCCGTATTCACTCTACCATAGCCCAATGCAATAGCAATAGTCTTTGGAGCTTGACCGGGTTGTATAAATACTGGCAGGTTAAATTCCTGATTACCTATTTTTACGGTTGCTGTATTTGCTTTATTTTCTTTATTGACAAACCCCATTTCGTTTGCCATACTCAACGGTATAGAAACATAATTTCCCCAACACATTTTGGAGATTGGGTCTGGCGTATCATGTATATAAGGATTGTTCGCCTCAATGCCTGTTCCTATTAGTATCTTTGGATAGATAACTAACTCAATGCCTGAAGTATTTTTGTATTCTGCACTGATTTCAGAGGCAATAGCATTCAAGTCTATGGTCGTAGGAGCTTCCGTTGCGGTTTCATTCATGGATTTATAAGCATCACCTACCGCAGTTTCAAATACTCCATTGTGTAGGCAACGTTTCCAAAACAACTCGAACTCTGATTCTTTACTTTGTAAACCAAATATATTATTTTTCCAGAAATCACGTATATAAGTCAGATAATCAGTAGTGATACCCGCCCAAGTAAGGAGTGATTGTTGGACTTGGCGTGTATTAAAAATAGTCATAATGGTTGGCTGTCCTAAGCTAAAAAATCCTTTCTTAGGCTCTGCATCATTCCAAGATTCTAAGAAATGACTATCAGGACAATTATAAGTACACAAAGAAGAAGTTTCACTTTTTGCCCTATCTACTGTACTTACTCTTAATTCTACCTTATTGAGATTTTTGCCTAAGTTAGCTCCTTGAGGATGGTCATAGACAGGATTACAATTATAGAAAATAGCACCTTTGATATTCCCAGCTTCTACATCTTTGATAAAAGAAGCCATTTTTGCGTCATCTCCTTGTCTTTGGTAAGAAGGTGCATTAATATCAAGCGTATTGCCATACCCGCCAAGCATTTCATTGATTTCATTTACTAATTGCTGCAATTCCAAATCATTAGAGCCTGAAACTACTAATGCTTTTTCTTTACTTGCCCATAGTTCTTCCGCACATTTTTCTAAGTAAGGAATTTTGATGTCAGCAGTATTGATAGTAGGTTTGCCAGCCTTACCAGCGATTAGATTATATAATTTAGCCACAGCCAGACCTTCTTGAGATGGCTTAATTGGGCTTCTATAGTCAGCGTTTGCTCCAGTCAAAGACATGATAGACTCAAAGGCAAACAAACGCGACATTTGTTTTTTGTCTTTATTGACTTTTCTATTTTGGGCAAACTGACGTGCATATTCTATGGGAGAAATCCAAGTTCCTAAAAAGTCTGCTCCAAAACTTGCAATCACATTGGCTTTATCAAATTTATATGAAGGAATTACAGTTTTGCCAAATTTAGTTTTGTTTGATTGGGCAATTGCCGAAGAGGAGATTGGGTCATAAGTAACATGAACCGTTGTAGGATATTTCGCAATAAAGTCGGCTATTACTTTCTTAGTAGAAGGGCTTAAAATTGTATTAGAAACAATACGAATTTGCCCGCCACTTTGAGCTATGGAAGCCAACTTATCAGAAATTTCTTTATCTACTTTTGTCCAATCTGACTCTTTCCCATTAATACTTGGGTTTTTTGCTCGCTCGATATCATACAAAGACATGATAGAAGCATTCACTCTTGCGCTTGTCCCCCCAAATGTAACTCCTGAATAAGTATTACCCTCTATAAAAATAGGGCGACCTTCTCTTGTTTTTACTAAAATAGAGCAATAATCACCACCTTCTGTATAGGTAGAGGCATAATAATTAGGTATGCCCGGAGTGATTTCTTCAGGTTTGACGACATAAGGGATAGCGTGTTTTACAGGTGTATCGCAAGCCGCCAAAGATACTGCGGCTACACTAAAACCCATAAGTTTCAAAAAATCCCTACGATTGGATTTCACCTCTTCTGAGTTATCCCCGAAGCTATCTTTGATTGGCAAATGCTCAGGAAATTCCTTATCAGCGTATTTGACAACCTCTATATCGTTAGTAAGCTCTTCTATGCCTTTCCAATAAAACTTTTTAGTGTCGCTCATATTTTTAATTACTAATTTCAAATGACTATTTATTAATTGTCTGTTTTGAGATTACGAGTGTTAGTTCTCTTATATAAGAATAGGTACGAGTTTTTTGAAACTCGTACTCGCAGATTAATAGTGGCATTTAGAACACTCTAAGCCCCCAATATTTTCTACTTTCATTGGTTGTTTAGAATATTTTGAATGTACTTCTAAAATATTATCATAATATGCGTTCCCTTTCGCATTGACTTCAGTTTTGCGATGACAATCGATACACCAACCCATAGTAAGTAATGAAACTTGTTGGACTACTTCCATTTCCTTAATATTTCCATGACAGTTGGTACAATCTAAACCTGCTACCTTAACGTGTTGAGCATGGTTAAAATACGCCAAATCAGGAAGATTATGAACTCTTACCCATTTGATTGGTTCGTCTTTTTCTACATACTCAAAAATTTGTTGCATGTAAGGAGAAGTCGTTTTAATCGCATTATGGCAGTTCATACAGACATAAGGACCAGGAATACTTGCGTGCTTGCTTTTCTCTACGGTATTATGGCAGAACTTACAGTCTATTTCGTACTGTCCTGCGTGTAATTTATGAGAAAAAGGAATCGGTTGGTCAGGAGCATATCCTTGCTGAACACCTATGGTAATGAGAGATTCAGTAGCTACTTTTAATACTAAAGCAATAAATACAAAAGTTACTATGCCTACGAAGCCTCTACTTGTCAAAATCTTACCCCATTCAATTTTTTGATTCAAAATCACTTTGTCTGCTTCGCTTAGGGCTTTCTCTTTTGCCAAGTATTTGGTCAATACAGAGCCTAACATGGCTAATACTGCCAATACTACGATTAGAAGCGTAGCCAAACCAGCTACTATAGCTACTAACAAACCAGAGTTGGACTCTTTTGGTAGATTTTGCCCATCTTCGGTAGTAGTTGTTACATCTTTTGTTTTCGTTGGACTATCAGTTTCTTTTTTTACCCAAGAGAGAATAGCAACAACCTCATCGTCTTTTAGGAAATCATGGTTAGGCATGTATTGATTATACTGTTTGTACAAAGCAACTGCATACTCATCACCACTTTCTATGGTTCTCTGTGGATATTTGATGAAATTAATCAACCAAGGAATCTCACGACGGTCATAAACCTTAGCCAAAGCAGGTCCAACAACCTTTGTTTGGACTGCGTGGCATTGTTTACAATTGGCATTAAAAAGCTCCTCTCCTTTTGAGATTACTGCGGCATCAGTAGATAGCCCTCCTGTTGCACCGCCTGTTTGGGCAGTACCATCGGTAGCTCCATCACCCTGTTGTGTATTATCTTGGGCAAAAGCAAGCGCACCAAGGAGCAGAAAGCTAAAAAGAAAAGATAAAATGCGTGTAGATATAGACTTTGACATATATATTTATTATTTTATCAAATTTGCTAATACAAGGTTAAAACTTTAAAATCAACTATTTAAAGACTTTCTTATTTTTCACTTGCTAATTCTTATACAAAACTAATAGCAAAATCAGTCTTTGCAAATGATTCACTAAAATAATTACTACAAAATAAATGTGCATTCCTTGAATTTTCAATAGAAATGTAAAAATATGTGAAGGATTTTAAGCAATTTAGAATCATTCTAAATAAACTCCCTTAGATTACCCTCTCAAATTCTATTTTATTATCATTAAGTAAAAAAATGTTACAAAATGAATTTACAAATCAAATTTTTGCGATTAAGTTTGTATTACGCCCACATTGTATCTTTTACGAATAGGCGCATGATTGGCGGCTTCTATCCCCATAGAGATAACTTTTCTGGTTTCTAAAGGGTCTATGACCCCATCTGTCCATAGGCGAGCGGCGGCATAATAGGGCGAAAGTTCTTCATTATATTTTTCTGTTATTTCATTCAAAAGATTCATTTCCTCTTCTCCTGTAAGTTTTTGTCCTTTGGCTTCCATAGAAG
>JALOMS010000052.1 GCA_025455345.1 Thermoflexibacter sp.
AGGATTGGCTGTTGTTTTCTTGAGATGAATTACAGCCGAACAAGACAAAAAAAATAACTGCTATAAAAAACAGAAAATAATCGTTTTTTTTACTCATAAATATCCACATTTTACTTTTTATTCCCTTTCCATCTGTCTTTTTATATCTCTTTCCTTGATAGTTTCGCGCTTATCAAATAACTTTTTGCCTTTGGCTATGGCTATTTCTAATTTTGCGAGTCCCTTGTCATTAACAAAGAGGTGTATTGGGACTACGGTTAGTCCTACATTGTTTAGTTCGTTCTTGATTCGGCGTAGTTCGCGTTTAGTGAGTAAGAGCTTTCTATCCGCTTTGGGCTGATGGTTGTAAAATGCACCATGCTCATATTCAGTGATATTCATATCTCGCACAAAAAACTCGTCTTTATGAAAAAGACAATAAGCGGCATCCAAGTTTACTTTTCCTAAACGAATGGACTTGATTTCAGAGCCTTTGAGCTGGATTCCAGCTACATATTTGTCCAAAAACTGATACTCGAAAGATGCTTTTTTATTGCGAATACTTACGTTTTTAACAATTTTATCTTTAAGTTTTCCCATATCTTCCTACCTTTTAAGGTATTAAAAAACCCTCTGACCAAAAAGTTCCGAGGGCTTTGCAAATTTTTTATTTTATCTCTACTACTATCCACCAAAGTCGTCAAAAGCAACATTTTCGGGTGGCACGCCAAAGTCATCACACATTTTGATAACTGCGGCGTTCATCATAGGAGGACCGCAGAAATAAAACTCTATTTCTTCAGGTTCTGAATGTTTAGACAGATAGTTATCAATCAATACTTTGTGTATAAAGCCTTTGAATCCTTCACTCTCCTCGTCGTTAATATCTTTCTTTACCGTCCAGTTGTCTTCTGGGAGGGGTTCTGAAAGTGCTATGTAGTATTTGAAATTAGGAAACTCTTTCTCTATCTTCCTAAAATGCTCTGTGTAGAACAATTCTCTACGTGAACGTCCACCATACCAATAACTTACTTTTCTATCTGTAGTTTTTAAAGTATGGAATAAATGGAAGATATGAGAACGCAATGGAGCCATACCTGCTCCGCCTCCTACATAAATCATTTCACGTTTTGTATTCTTAATAAAGAACTCTCCATAAGGACCAGAAATAGTTACTTTGTCTCCGGGCTTACGCGAGAATACATACGAAGAACAAATCCCTGGGTTTACAGCCATCCACTTGTTATTTGCTTTGTCCCAAGGTGGAGTTGCTATACGAATATTCAACATAATGATATTGCCCTCGGCGGGGTGATTTGCCATAGAATAAGCACGGAAAATAGGCTCTTCGTTCTTCATTTTCAAATCCCACAACTTAAACTTATCCCATTCGGTTTTGAATTTATCTTTGCCTGCGGGGTCTTCGGGGTGAGGAGCAATTTCCATAGTCTTAAATTCTACCTCGCATGGTGGAACATCTATCTGAATATAACCACCTGACTCGAAGTGCAACGTTTCTCCTGCGGGTAATTTTACTACAAATTCTTTGATGAAAGAGGCTACATTGTAGTTAGATACTACCTCACATTCCCATTTTTTAATACCAAAAATTTCTTCTGGTATATGGATTTTCATGTCTTGTTTTACTTTTACTTGACAACCCAAACGTACTTTCTCTTTTTGCTCGGTACGACTTAGGTGTCCCACTTCGGTAGGAAGTACATCACCACCACCTTCAAGTACTTGGCACTTGCACATCGCACAAGTCCCACCGCCACCGCATGCAGAGGGTAAAAACAGTTTCTGACCAGAAAGCGTAGAAAGCAAAGTACCCCCCGCAGGTACTATCAAAGGATTTGTTTCATCGCCATTGATTACAATTTTGACATTGCCTGACTGTACTAATTTTGCCTGAGCAAAAAGAAGTAAAAGCACCAACACAGCAATAATTACTGTAAAAGCGATAATAGAAGCAGTTATAATTGTTAGTTCCATTAGAAAACTAATTTTGGTTTTTGATATAGGTATTATTTTGAGAAAACCTATCAATGATTTTGATTACAAATATAATAGCTACTTGGGATTCTCAAAAATAGATTTTGTTTTTTTTGACCTGCAAGTTTAACGCTTTGTTAGTAATTATGTTAGCGAAAAGGTAAAATTATTTTGGAAAATGTGTTTTTTAACAATCAAAATTTTTAGCTATAACTGCTTATTCAATAAGGAAAGCCTTGATTTTCTGTATAAAAGTTAATAGAGGATTTGATAGGAATGAACTTGCTTGGCAGGAGTTAAAATAAAATACCTAAATCTTAAAAATGATACTTTGCGAATCCCACTATCAACTTTTTATTTACTTTTTTGAGAGATTCCTACTCCAATCACAAATTTCTATACTAAATTTGCCACTCTTTAATTGTATTCTACAATTCCTATGATATATATTGGGCTATACGCCTAACAATCAATAGCTTATTTTCCTTTTATGTGATGGAATGATAGAATCTTAGGAACTAAATCAAAACAAAATTATGTTACAGCTTTCATTTATTAGAGAAAACAAAGAATTGACTATCAAAGGCTTAAAGAAAAAAAGATTCAAAAACCCCCAACAAGTCATAGACGAATTACTTGCCTTAGATAACAAACGTAGGGAAACACAAACTGAGCGTGATGGGGTATTGGCTCGGTCAAACGCTATCTCGAAGGAAATTGGGGGACTGATGAAAGCTGGCAAGAAAGAAGAAGCGGAAGCTCTCAAGACGGAAACTTCTACACTCAAGATAAGAGAAAAAGAACTGACAGAGAGCCTGAACAACTATGAGAAAAGTTTGACAGAAATCCTCTATCAGATACCCAATCTCCCCCATGAGAGCGTGCCTGAAGGGGCTACGGCAGAAGACAATGAGGTCGTTTATGAGTCTGCACTTGCTAAAAATCTACCACAGATGAGCGAAGGAGCATTGCCTCATTGGGAGTTGATTAAAAAATATGATATTATCGATTTTGACTTGGGTATTAAGATTTCGGGCGCGGGTTTTCCAGTTTATAAAGGCAAGGGCGCACGACTTCAAAGAGCATTGGTAAATTTCTTTTTAGATGAGGCTGTAAAGGCTGGCTATATAGAAATCCAGCCACCAATAGTCGTTAATGAGGACTCTGGGTATGCTACAGGGCAACTACCTGATAAAGAAGGACAAATGTACTTTGTCAATGCAGATGGACTTTATCTGATTCCTACGGCAGAAGTACCTATTACGAATCTATATCGTGATGTAATTTTGAAAGAAGAAGAACTACCCATAAAAAATGTAGGATTTACACCTTGCTTTAGGAGAGAAGCAGGCTCTTGGGGCGCGCACGTAAGGGGGCTAAATCGCTTGCATCAGTTTGATAAAGTAGAAATTGTCCAAATCACTAAGCCGCAAAATTCCTATCAAACGCATCAGCTAATGTGTGATTATGTCGCATCTATTCTGGACAAATTGGAACTACCCTATCGTATTTTGCGCCTTTCTGGAGGTGATATTAGCTTCAATGCGGCACTTTGTTATGATTTTGAGGTATATTCTGCCGCTCAGCAAAGATGGTTAGAGGTGAGTTCTGTGAGTAATTTTGAGACTTTCCAAGCCAATCGCCTAAAGCTAAGGTACAAAGATGAAAATGGAAAAACCCAACTTTTGCATACACTCAATGGGAGCGCATTGGCACTGCCGCGTATTTTGGCAGCTCTTTTAGAAAATAATCAAACACCAGAAGGCATTAAATTACCTAAAGTTATTCATCAATATGCTGGTTTTGAAACAATTTGATAAAAAAATTGTCTTTTCTTATTTTTATTCAATAATAATTAATAATTTTGTCATTTAAAATTGTAAAAATATGACAACTTGGTTTATCTGTACTATCCAATATATTAAAATTTTAGAAAATGATAAAGCAAAAAATGTAAGCGAGCAGTATTTGGTTGATTCTGTTTCTTTTACTGATGCTGAAACTCGCCTTTATCGCAGTTTGAGCAGTGCTATTAAGGACTTTATCATTAGTCGAGTGAGCAAGACTAACTATGTAGATGTGTTTAATTATGAAGATTGCGAAACTTGGTACAAATGCAAAATCTCCTACCTTGATGTAGATGAGCATAGTGGGAAGGAAAAACGAATAAGCAAATTTATGCTGATTGCCGCACCTAACCCAAGGGAAGCGTATGACCGCTTGCAAGCACAGTTAAGCTCTTGGATTATTCCTTTTGAAATCACAGACATCAATTTAAGCCCTATTGTGGAGGTAATTCCGTATGTATCTGGAGAGGAATTAATCGAGAATACTAACTTAAGACCTGTCAAACAAATCTCAGGAGCGACGGAAGCTGATTATGAAAAAGCGGAGTTGGAGGCAGAAATAGAAGAGGAATTCGTTGAGGAGGAGATTGTTGAGGAGGGAGAAGTTGATGATGACAATGAAGAAATTATAGAAGGATAAAACTGAATATTATTTAAGATTTGGAATAAACAATGACATTGGTGCTTAACTCATCAATGTCATTGTCATTACAAAACGGCGCATACTAAAATATCTGTCCCTTGACTAAGGTAAATCCTGCCTGAACGTAACGCAAATTAATTCCTATGCGTTCCGCATCTGTATTAGCCCAAGTATAGGCTATTGCTTTGTCTTTGCCCTCTTCGTATATAGCTAACTTGAGTACGTTGAGGTCTTTGTTATAAGCGACCTCGGAAAGTTCGGCGTAGTATTTGGTCTTCTCGCCTGTTTCTGTAACTAATTGGATACGTTGCCCTTGGTCATGAATGGTAATATTCCTCATTTGATGATATTCATTGTCTTTCCCCTCTTTTTGTGCGATTATCCAGCCTGTAAAAAACCTACACTTCCTCAACTTATGAGGTATTTTTTCCTTATGACCAAATACGTAATTACCGTCTTCGTCTTCTGCTTCATCACGAATCCAAATTTCTTCTTTGGTGAGTTGGAGGCTGTCTGTAATATATATACGCTTTCCCGAACGCTTAGAGACTACACTACACGCTTTGGGTTTCATATAACCAATAAAAGTATCTCCTTGCTTTTTCCAATACACCTCACAGCCCTTGGTTGCTTGGAGTTTGTCCAAAGTAAGCCCTGCGAGTTTTTCTTGGTAGAGGTGTGCATCATAATATAAACTATCCACGGGGAAAGAATAAATATCTAATTGGACAGCATTTTCTACCTTATTAGGAAAAAAGTGATACAACCTTTGGCGATAAATTTTATTAGGATTACCGTCCATGTATTGTTTAACATAAAAAACATTTTGCCCTATCGAAGGTAGATTTACCTTATAAAAAATAGAATGAATATGCTCGTGAGGGAACTTTGCCTTTTTCTCTTTTTCATCATACGCCTGCATGAAATTATCAAAACGACCATTGAACCAAGACAACATCTCAACCATATCTCTCTCCAAGGAATTCTTCTTAAGGTTTTGATTATTTGTCTGTAATTTTGTTTTGGAAGAGGAGCATGCTGATATAACGACTACCATCAAATAAATAACCCACCAAGCGAGAGGTCTGATGTATTTTAAAAATAGATGTTCCATGTTATTGATGTTTTATGGTAAATATTAAATTAATTGATTCCAATCCACCATTGCTTAAATACCTGTTTTTCATCATCTAAATCTACCATCTCTCCAATCAATGGTGTTACCAAAGGAATCTGGAAAGATTGATTGAGTGCGGTAACTTTGACTAAAGGCTCATCCCAAGCATGATTTGCCATGACAAACTTAGACGAGTGTACAGGAAATAATCTTTGGGCTTTAAGGTCTTTAGTAGCCTGTAGCACCTCAGTAGGCAAATTGTGTATATATTTCCACTTTATATCATATTGTCCATTGTCCAAAATGGCTAAATCTATGTGATTGTGCTTGTTTCCAATTTCGGAAAAATGAGTGTCATAGCCACTATCTCCACCAATATATATTTTTTTAGAAGGAGTTTGCAACAAAAAAGAAAGCCACAAGGTATTATTTCTATCAAATCCTCTCCCTGAAAAATGTCTTGCTGGAGCAGTGTAAACAGTAAACCCTTGCTCAAGATTGATTTGTTCATTCCAATCTTTTTCTATGATTTTATCTGCCTCATATCCCCAATATTCTAAGTGCGCCCCTACCCCAAGTCCACAAAGCACCATTTTTACTTTGGATTTAAGTGCTATAATCGTTTCGTAATCAAGGTGGTCATAATGGTCATGAGTAATGAACAAATAATCTATTGGAGGTATGTCTGCTACTTGGTATCGTTCTGTTCCTTTAAAGGCTTTATTTGTATTAGGAATAGGTGAGGCATTACCGCTAAATACAGGGTCAATCAACATTCTTTTCCCATCAATCTGCATAAAATAAGAAGAGTGTCCAAACCAAACTAATATATTTTTCTCAATAGGGATATTGAACAGGTCTGTTTTCATGGAAGGAATACTATCTGTGGGATAACGTCTTGGCTTTTCTTTGAATAAAAACTCATAAGTAACATCAAAAAAATTAAAGCCTTCTGCAAGCTCTAAGGTAAAATGCTGATTTTGAAACTTCCCATCTTTAAAATTAGGCGATTTCTGAATAGTTCTCAATCTTTGCCCTTCAGGAGCTTTTCCAAATTTTGCTTGTTTGGTATAAGCAAACACAACAATTGCCAAAATACCAATAATCGAGAGCAGGATAATCATGATTTTCTTTAATCTTTTGGATATCTTTTGATTCATCGCTTGGGTAGGTTTATGTAACCTTTGCTTTTCTTATCATCTTAGAAAAAATTAGCGGAAAAAACCGCTTAAGATAAACCCCATATATCTCTTTCCCACCAATATAAACCTCTTCTTTGTCTTGCATGATGGCTTTTACTATTTTCTCCGCACACTGCTCGGCACTCATTCCATTTGCCTGTGCGTCGTCCATCTTGTTCTGTCGTTCTCCTGAGCCAGTAAGCGCATTTACAGATACTTGAGTTTTGACAAAGCCAGGGCATACAATCAGGACTTTTAGATTTTCCTGCCAACACTCGGCTCTCAGGGCATCAAAAAAGCCATGTAGGGCATGTTTTGCGGCGGCGTAAGCTGACCGTAAAGGCGTACCAAATTTGCCTACTAAACTGGTAATTACGACTATTTTCCCAGATTTCTTTGCCAACATATAAGGCAGAACCGCTTTGGTCAGGGCTACTGTCCCGAAGTAATCTATTTCCATAATCTGTCTATCTACCTCTAAGTCAGTATCTTTTGCTAAAGAGCGTTGGCTTATGCCACCATTGTTAATCAATACATCTACCTGCTGAAAATGAGTGAAAACTTCTTTTACTTTTTCAGGAAAATTTTGAGAATGAGCCAAATCCAATGGTAGAATGAGAATATCATCATCGCTCCGATTACATGATTTTCTTACTCGTTCTAACTCATCTTTTCTTCGCGCAGAAAGCACAAGTTTAGCTCCTTTACGAGCCAAACTATACGCAAGTGCCTCTCCTATTCCTGAAGAGGCACCTGTAATCCATACTACCTTATTTTGCATATTGTATGTTGTTATTTGCGAAGATTAATCTCATCTCTAATTTTCGCCGCTTTCTCATAATTTTCTTCTGTCAAAGCCTCTTGCAACATTTCTTCCAACTCTTCTACATTATAATCCTTCAAATTTCCAGAGCTTGATTTCTTTTCAGCACTTTTCTTTTTTGCAGAGTCATCATCTTCGTCAGCCAAAACAATGCCCGCTTCAGACAAGATGCTTTCATAGGTATAAATAGGTACGTTGAATCTCAATCCTATTGCTATCGCATCCGAAGGACGAGAATCAATTTCTATACGCTTATAAGAACCCGTAGCGGAGCAGATGATTTTTGCATAAAATACTCCCTCTCTAAGGTCAGAAATAATGATTTCATGAATATTGTATGCAAACGCTTGAGCAAATGATTTGAACAAATCATGCGTCATTGGGCGGTTAGAGGTGATTTTCTCCAATTCAATCGCAATGGCTTGTGCCTCAAACATCCCAATAATAATAGGCAACCGTCTGTTCCTACCTTCCTCTCCCAATACTAAGGCAAATGAACCTTGATTGGATTGACTTGAAGACAGTCCTAATATTTCTAATCTAATCTTTTCCACAGAATTATATGCTTATTACGTATATAGACTTTTTTAAAATGACAACAAAATTATAAAAATTATTAAAATACAACAATTTTTTATACATTTACCCTTACTCCTTTCTAAAAAAGATTATATACTTGGTATTGGGGGCTTGGGTGGTGGTGTATTTCAGAACAACCCACAGAAAGTAGTGAGTTACTTTGCAAAGTTGCTCACCTAAGACGGACTGTTCGCCAATTGTTTCTAATACATTATTTTTGCAGTTTTATCTAATCAAGATAATAGTATTGCTCCATTTAAGAGGGCTTTTGTGTGAAATAGTTTTATAGCATTGGGGACGATAACTATTTTTATTTCAATCAAATTCATGTCCTTTTCCCTCATTGCGTCATTAAATTTTATTGAAATGGCACTCGTATTGTAAACTCATAAATTTTTCAAAAATGACCCCGACGGGAATCGAACCCATATCAAAAGTTTAGGAAACTTCTATTCTATCCATTGAACTACGAGGTCTTTGACTTTGAGGACTGCAAAGGTACGCACCTTTTTCTCACCATGCAATATTTTTCTAAAATTTCGCTTGCCAATTGTATGCAAAACTCGTTTCCAAGTCCTATTTTCGCACAATGAAAAAGATAGATTCCATTCTTGCAGACTTAGAAAAGCTCTTTGCTCAAACTTCCATCAG
Source organism: Thermoflexibacter sp. (assembly GCA_025455345.1). Lineage (GTDB taxonomy): Bacteria > Bacteroidota > Bacteroidia > Cytophagales > Thermoflexibacteraceae > Thermoflexibacter. The sequence goes on from JALOMS010000052.1 coordinate 8,816, forward strand.
TGCCAAACAAATTGACAAACTGGTTGATTCTTTGGTATATACACCTTTCAAACAGTATTTACTCTGCTTGAAAGTGGGCGTGAAAGCCGAAGACGCTACGACTATTTTGCTCAAAAAATTGGCAGAAGATATTTTCGAGAAAACGCCCTTTGCGGAAATGCGCCTGCGAAGTGGAATCAGTGAGTCTGCCCTGCAAGAAACAGTGAATCAACCTGTTCTGCTCATTGCCAAGTCGCTTTTTAAGGCAAGCAAAAATGAAAAAGGGGACGTAACTTCCCTCAAATTGGAAACTTTGCCGATTGAAAACTATGAAAGTAGTATAGCTGCCTATCTTTCTTATAATGAATTTGTTGTAATTACTAATTTCAAAGAGGTTTTCATATTTGACAAGGAAGCAATTGAGGACTTTAAACCTATGCACCAACTTGGGTTTGGTGAATTTATCTCACTAAGTACGCAAAAGAGTAGTATTGCTGAAATCTTAACTTCATTTGAAAGTACAGAAAATCAAGAAGTTATATTAAAAAGTTTTTCAAAGACAGTAGAGAAGTTGGCAAAGGATAAAGCGATTGACGAATTGCTATTTGTGAAATATTTAGAGAATTATAGTTTATTGCCTCATCATTTTTTAGAGAAGTTATATATTGATAATCAGCAACTTTGGCAATCTCAAAAAGCGGAATTTGTCTATGAGCAGTTTGCCAATATTTTAGCAAAATGGTTGGCTACTTTTTACGCCTTTCAGGAAAGAAACCCACAAGGTTTTCAAAACCTTGCGGGTTTGTCGCCCGAAGATTTTGAACGATTAATTTTTACAAAAAACGAGAAAATCAAATCACTTTCCGATTACAACTACCGCAAAATCAATGAATATACATTGGGCAAGGCGTTTGAGAATTTGTACGACATTAACAATGACTTTCCAGAAGAAATTTATGACATTTTTTGCGAAAAACTTATTAGTCAATTACTTGATAGTCAAATAGATAAAATTATAGAGAGCATTGATAAAAACCATCTCAAAAAAGCAAAACAGCAGTTTGAGGAAGTGCAGAAAATCACCATTCTCAATCCATTTTTTGGCAGTGGTATTTTGCTTTCCAAACTCTTGCAACTGATTTTTAAGCAGTATCAACGCATTGGTAATCAAATCAATGCAATTTTAGATGAAAAGCAAAGCCTCTTAGACAAAGATGAAAATTGGCAGAAATTGGCAACGCTCAAAGAAGAATTAGGGCTAAATGATTTGAGGAAATTAATTGCTAATCTTATCCAAAATCAGTTGTTTATTTCATTCCATGATGAACCACAAGAAACTATCAAAAAAGAGCAATCTCGTTTGCTGAAAATTGCCAAGTTGAATCTTTATTTATCTGCTATCAAACTTGCACCTTCTGCTTTTCACTTCAAGAAAACCATGCCCGAAGAAGAAAAAAAGGCGTATGCAAAGTTTGAATATCCATCTATTTCACCTGCTTCTTTTTCTGCTATTTTTTTCATGCTTTCCTTGGAAAAGTGGAAAAATAAAGAATATAAAAATTTGATTTTCAGTTATTTTAAGTTAGCTGGTGAAAATGGTTTTCTTTCTTTTGCGATTCCTTCCGCCTTACTTTTTAATGAAACGGACAAGGAAATTCGTGAGTTATTATTGGTGAAAAATACCTTGTTAGATGTGCAACTTTTTGAGCAAGGGAAAACAGAGTGGTGTTTGTTGCATATTCAAAAAAAACAACCTGCTAAAAATCAAATATTTCACTTAACTATACCTTCAAATGAAAGTGCAAATGAGCATCTTACTTTTGACTACAAAAATGACCTAATTGCAGGCTTTTCCCCAACACTTTTCAGTCTCATTCCATTTAACCAACATATTGATTATCAAATTTGTAGCAAAATTAGAGGTGATTATCCCACTTTTGCGGAAAGCGGCTTTCATTTCAAAAGTGAGTTTAAAATTTCCAACGATTCCAACTTTTTCCTGCGCTCGCAAGAGGAAGGCACTTTGCCTCTTTGCGAAGGGAAAAATATAGATTCCTATACTTTCAGCAATGATTTTAAATACTTCATTCCCAAAGAAAAAGCACATACTCAATTGCTTTCACAAGAAGTTAATTCACTAAAAAAGACTTTTGAGTTGAGTCAAAAAAATTATGAAATTATAGGAATTTTTAATGACAAAGGCTTTTTGCTTAATTATCAATGCGAAAGATTGGTATTAAAACAGATAAAATCTAAACAAGATAAAGAAGATATAATACCTACTAATCAATATTTTATCGCCACTTTACTTCCTGCTAATACATTTGTAGAAGGCAACTTGTTATATTTGAATAACTTATTTTATCAAAAAAATAATGAAAGTTTGATTCAAGAACAGTTGCCTGTCAGTGAGCTAATTTTCTTATTGGCACTAATCAATTCTTTTGTTTTGAACTTTTACTCCAAACAGATACAATTACAGGACGTTACTTATCTTCCTTTGCCTCAAGTAAATATAGACCTCAAAAAACAAGTCATTGAAAAAGCATGGATAGTCCTTTATAATCAAAATAATGGCTTGTTCAAGGATTTAGGGAAGGCATTAGGAGTGTCTTCTCCGTCATATTTATCAAATCCTATTTATTCAGATTTGCGTCTGGAATTAGAGGATTTGATAGCCCAAGAAGTTTTTGGCTTAGATGTTGAAGAATTTGAGTATTTGAAGGGGCAATTTTAGCATTGAAAATTCTATTTTTACCAAACTATTACTACTGATTATCGTACAATACTAAAAACACCTAAAGTCCCTTATGAATATAAAATCAGTTTTTATAGTAAACAACATAATTTATTCATTTTCAATTTATTAATTCAATAACTATGTCCATCGAACTCAATAAAAAAACAGGTATCAACCTTTCCAAAGGAAGTTCTATATCCTTAATCAAAGAAGAGAAAAAGTTAGAAGAAATCTGTATAGGAATAAATTGGGGGGCTATCCAAAAAAAATTCCTCATCAGTTTTTTTAATGAAACAGAAACCGTTGATTTAGATGGTAGTGTGAGTATGTTTGACGGTCAGGGGAATATGATAGACACCGTTTATTATCGTAAGTTGTTGTCTAAAGACCAATCTATCAAGCACAGTGGAGATGACCGCAAAGGGGATTTGGATAGGGTTGATGACTTTGACAATGAGGTAATTCAGGTAAATCTGAAAAGAGTAAGCCCAGAAGTTGAACAGATTTTCTTTTATATCAACTCTTTCAAAGGTCAGGATTTTGCGACCATCCCATACTCCAAAATCAGGATTTTTGAAGGCACACCGAGCCAAGTAGTTTCCGTTTTTGCTACTTTTAATCTTTCCGCAGAACCTACTTTTGCGGGCAAGGTATCCATGATTATGGGAAAGTTAATAAGAGAAGGCAACGGTTGGAAGTTTTCAACTATCGGAGAAGCTGTGGGTGCGCGAAATATAGACGAAACTATCAAAACAATACAAAGCAAGTATTTGTAAAACAAGTATTTAACTTAAATGTGCAAAATAAATCCAGAGTTGCTTTTAACCAATAGAATAGGTAATTTGTGTATGAGTGGAGGGTAATAAGGCTTATCTCAAGGAAATTCTTTGACTAATTTATTGAAAATCATATTGAGTTTGGCTACAAAATCAAAAGGACTTTTACCTTGACAATTACTTACCAAAGGAAGTGTGTATCGGATTGTTTTGTTTTTACCTTTTTCTTTGAGCGTAATGGAAAATTCTTTTTTTGTTTCTGCACATTTATATTTTTTCAAATGAAAACTACTTACCCCACTTAGCCATTCTAAGTCATTAATCATCATCTTTTTGATAAGGTTTACTACTTCTAAGTTGGTAGTAACGTCTATTTCTGTGCGACCTATTTTCTTTTTTTGAGTTTCCGACCCATATTCACAGCGTAGGTAATAATATCTGCCATTCTCATAGCGAATACCTCTCGAACAAGGTATATTCCCTAATTCATAAAAAACGATATGGATTTCTTTATAAAGAACCTCGTTTTGAGCGTTAATAGGAATTACAAATGTCGCCCATAAGATTATCCATATAATTAGTTTCCTCATTACCAATCAGGTTTGCCCTTATCTGTTTTCTTAGTTGGCTTCTTTTTATTTTGTTGGAGATATTGGACTTCATTATTTTTCATAGCATCCAGTATCATTTTGGCTTGTTCTTCGGTTAGATTCATTTGTTGAAGGCGTTGTGTTCGTTTTTCTACCGACTCTTTTTCTTCTTCTTTTCCTTTTTTATCGCTTTGGTCATCTTTTTGTCCTTGTTCCTTTTTTTCTTTTTGGTCATCTTTGCCTTCTTGCTCTTTTTTATCTGCTTTGTCTTTCTGCTCGCCTTT
>JALOMS010000586.1 GCA_025455345.1 Thermoflexibacter sp.
AATAATGTGGAAATTCATAATGCTATTGTAGGACCTCATGTCAGCATAGGAGCAAATACCAAAGTAAAAGATAGTATTGTCAGTAACTCCATTATTCAAGAAAATGCTCATATAGAAAATGCAAATATTACTAACTCTATGGTAGGCAATCATGCAAAGTATCATGGAAGCAAGGCAGATTTGAGTATCGGAGATTATAATGTAATCAAATAATTTCCTACTTTTTTTAAACAAAAACTGTCTGACGAGCTACTTGTTAGACAGTTTTTGTTTTGTTACTTTCCTTAAGTCATAAACATTTTTATTGTGAAATATGCTTTAGCGTATTTAGTTCCTTGTCAAATACTTAAGCACTACATGCTTCACAACCCTCGGGGTCATCAAGCGAACAAAACATATCATTCATTTTTTGTTCGTAATCTTCTACTATTGTTTCTTGATGATTTTGTGTATCTGGGCGCACTTGATAATTGCTGGAATTAAGTGGTAAGTTTGCTTTGCGTTCGTAGAAGGTAACGTTTGTATTATTCACTAATGCCATTTCCTCGTCTTGCAAGCGATTTTCTATTTGTGTTTGTACCCCAGAAGACAAAGCTGTCTTATCTACTGTAAACTTGATAGCATCCGCTGCCGCCTTAGTACGCAGATAGTACATACCCGTTTTTAAGCCCTTTTTCCACGCATAGAAGTGCATAGATGTCAATTTGCCAAAGTTAGGGTCTTGCAGGTGAATATTGAGACTTTGGCTTTGGCAAATGTAAGGAGCGCGGTCTGCCGCCATATCAATGATTGTTTTTTGGCTGATTTCCCAAACCGTTCTATACAAGTCTTTGATTCTTTGAGGTATATTAGGAATATTTTGGATAGAACCATTTGCCTGAATAATCAAATTTTTCATTGTTTCATTCCATAATCCCAGTTTGATTAAATCCTTGAGCAAATGTTTGTTTACCACTATAAATTCTCCAGAAAGTACCCTACGTGTATAAATATTAGAAGTATAAGGCTCAAAACATTCGTTATTTCCTAAAATTTGAGAAGTAGAAGCCGTAGGCATAGGAGCTACCAACAAAGAATTTCTCACTCCGTATTGTAAGATTTCCTTACGCAAACCTTCCCAATCCCAACGCCCTGAGGAAGGTCTAACTCCCCACATATCAAATTGGAAAATGCCTTGGGAAATAGGAGAGCCTTGGTAGGTTTCATAAGTCCCATGTAGTTTGGCTAAGTCCTTAGAAGCCGTCATTGCCGCAAAATAAATGGTTTCAAAAATATCTTTGTTAAGCCCTTTTGCTTCCTCTGACTCGAAAGGCATTCTTAGCATGATAAACGCATCTGCCAATCCTTGTACCCCTAATCCAATAGGTCTATGACGCATATTTGATTTTCTGGCTTCTTCTACGGGGTAATAGTTTATATCTATGACTTTATTTAAGTTTTTGGTAGCTACATAAGTAACCTCAAATAACTGTTGGTGGTCAAACTTCCCCTCATGAATAAATCTTGGCAAGGCAATAGAAGCTAAATTACAAACAGCAACCTCATCTGCGGAAGTATATTCGATAATTTCTGTACATAGATTGCTTGATTTAATCGTGCCTAAGTTTTTTTGGTTAGACTTATGGTTAGCGTGGTCTTTGTAGAGCATATAAGGAGTTCCTGTTTCTGTTTGCGCTTCTAAGACTTCAAACCATAGCTCTTGCGCTCTCACTACTTTTCTTGCTCTACCTTCTCTCTCGTATTTTTCATATAGTTTCTCAAAATCTTCTCCATAACAATCGGCTAACCCTGGGGCTTCATTAGGGCAGAACAAAGACCACTCCTCGTCAGCCTCTACTCTCTTCATAAACAAATCAGGAATCCATAAGGCATAAAACAAATCCCTTGCTCTGAGTTCTTCTTTACCGTGATTCTTTTTTAACTGTAAAAACTCAAAAACATCTGCGTGCCAAGGCTCCAAATAAATGGCAAAAGCACCTTTGCGCTTACCGCCACCTTGGTCTATGTAGCGAGCAGTATCATTAAATACCCTTAGCATAGGAACAATCCCATTAGAAGTTCCATTTGTCCCTTTGATATAAGCACCCGTCGCTCTTACGTTATGTACTGCCAAGCCAATCCCACCTGCGGATTGCGAAATTTTAGCGCATTGTTTGAGTGTATCATAGATTCCATCTACACTATCTTCTTGCATGGTAAGCAAGAAACAAGAAGAAAGCTGAGGTTTAGGTGTTCCCGCATTGAAAAGTGTAGGCGTTGCATGAGTAAACCATTTCTCTGACATCAGGTTATAGGTTTCTATTATCGCTTCTACATCTTCTCCGTGAATACCTACCGCCACGCGCATGAGCATATGTTGCGGACGCTCTACGACTTTACCATTTAGTTTGAGCAAATATGACCTTTCTAAGGTCTTGAAACCGAAGTAGTCATAATTAAAATCTCTATCATAGATAATCGCAGAATCGAGCAGAGCGGCATTTTTACGGATGACCTCATAAGTCTCCTTTGAGAGCAAAGACGCATTCTCGCCTGTCTTAGGGTCTGTGTACATATACAACCTTTTCATGGTATTGGAAAAAGACTTGCTTGTTTCTTTTTGCAAGTTCGATATCGCAATACGTGCCGCTAAAATTGCATAGTCAGGATGTCTTGTAGTCATTGAGGCAGCAGTTTCAGCCGCAAGATTGTCCAATTCTACTGTAGTAATCTTTTCATACATTCCTGTGATTACTTTTTGGCAAATCTGAAAAACATCTATGTAATTCATGTCTAAGCCATAGCAAAGACGCTCTATACGAGCCATGATTTTTTCAGGTCTGCTCGTCTCTAATCTTCCATCTCTTTTGGTTACTAACATATTTTAAAAATGAAAATTGTAAAACAACAAAATCTCTTTTTTTACTTATTGCTTAAGTGATGAGTTTATGCGTAATGGTTAAAGCAACTTAATCCCTTGGTTATCAAATATATGAGGATTTATATCGTATTAATTAAAGCAATTTAAAGACTTTTTTTTTAGAAACAAATAGGCAAAAACCCTTGTTTTTTCTAAGTAGGTGATTTCCAACTTATATGTTTTTATTGACAAAAAAATATTTTTTTATATCCTTTTATTACACCAATTAGTTTAGTTTTTTGAAAAAAAATGAATAAAAATTAGCAATTTTGAGAAAGTTATCAGTAATATTAATCCTTTCTTTTATTTTAAATAAAAATATAATTTTCTAAAATTCTCTATAAGCCACCTTTATGGACAATCAAAAACTACAAATGCAACTTCAATGCCCTATGCCCCAATTAGACTTTGAAATAATTACACTTGGGCATGGCAGTGGTGGTTTGCTTACCAATAAACTCTTAGAAAGCGGTGTCTTTGACCTTCTCAAGAATGATTTGCTCAATGAAAAACACGATGGAGCATTCCTAAATTTGCAGGGAAAAACAGCCTTTAGTACAGATAGTTTTGTCATTTCTCCTGTCTTCTTTCCTCATAGCAATATCGGAGAGCTGGCTGTCAATGGCACAGTGAATGACTTAGCAATGTGCGGTGCTATTCCTCAATACCTCTCTTTGAGTTTTATTTTAGAAGAGGGACTTTCTATGCGTGAGTTTT